>CALCSX010000397.1 GCA_937894165.1 uncultured Saprospiraceae bacterium
AGGAAAGCGGATGAGCAGAGGACGGTTGTGGGCGGGGATGTGACGCTAGTGAGGTAACTAATGTAGAAATTAAACTAGCCAGATTAAATTATTAAATTAGTAGAGAAAACATATACAAGACCTGCGAAGAAAATTCGTCAGCAAGCGGCTTCCACCATGATGATCATCGTGCCGGGAACAGGAATTTAGCTGCTTTAAAAGCCGGAGTAATTAAACTTTCATTCATTTTTGCAGGTTTATTTATAATACAGACACAATATATCTACACTTAAAATTTTTCATTATTTGACCAATTTTAAGTCTATGGAAACTACTCAACTTTTAGGAAGAGGGAGATACAGGGAGTGCTTTGGCATTCGCAATTCAGATTTTTGCATTAAAGAATTAAAGCCATTCAGCGGCAGACTTGGCTCTGCGGTTGCCCATCTTATCTTGGACATCAACCAATACGAATTGGCTATTTATAATAGCATACCCCATGAGATGCGACAATTTTTTCCTACAGAATGCTACGCTGATGAATCCGGTAATGTCCTCACCCGCAGACCTCGGGATTTTGATGGAAGTTTCTCTAAGACCGTGAGGCAATTTGGGCAAATATCAGATACCGGCTTTTGGAAGGCTTTAGATGATATAAATTCTTTAATGCTAAAGTATAATCTATGGTTCTTCGACGTATTTAGTTCAGGAAATAATATGGTGGTTCAAAGGATTGACGAGGCAACTTCCAGACCGGTAATTATTGATTGGAAAAGACAGGGCTGGCAATCATATCCCTTTCAGCCGGAACTTTGGTTTGAGAGCGGAAGAGTTAAAAAGCTGAAACGAAGATTTGATCGTTTTAAATTAAAATTTCAAGCTTTACCGATTTTCGAGAATTAATTTTAATTATATTGAAAGCTGATATAATTTTCAATTAGTGAGACTTTAATATGAAAGATAATTTTTCTTCCGAATCAGATAAATATGCAAAATTCCGTCCTCTATATCCTGAGGACATGTTCACTTTCATTTATTCAAAGGTGGAAAGTAAAGGAAGTGTATGGGATTGCGGGACAGGCAGTGGGCAGGTAGCGAAAAAGCTGGCTGAGGAGTTTGAGAAGGTTTTTGGGACAGATATCAGTGAATCTCAGTTGAAAAATGCCTTTCAAGCCGAAAATATTCATTATTCAGTTCAGCCTGCTGAAGAGGTTGATTTTCCGGACGATTATTTTGATTTAGTTGTGGTGGCACAGGCGATTCATTGGTTCGATTTTAATCGATTTTATGCAGAGGTCAATCGAACAGTAAAAAGCAGAGGGATTTTGGCAGTAGTGGGCTATGGAATGATTCAAATTTCGGAAGAAATAGATAAAATTATTGAGGAATTGTATCTTAATATTCTGAAGGGCTATTGGGACAAGGAGCGGAAATATATTGATGATAATTATGAGACGCTACCCTTCCCTTTTGACAAGATTGAAACTCCGAAATTCGATAGTAAGATGAAATGGGACCTTTCTCACCTCATCGGTTATTTGAAAACGTGGTCTGCAGTCAAGCATTTTGAGAATTCCACCGGCTTCAATCCTGTCGATAAGATAGTTGATCAATTAAAAGATGTTTGGAAGCCTGAGGAAGTCAAGCTGGTGAGTTTTCCGATACTTCTTAGAGTCGCAAGGATTCAATAATAAATGTAGATTTGCACTATGATTGACGCCGAAATTTTAAGATTTTTAGTTCATTATAGTCTGCATTTATTATTTCCCGGCCTTGTGGCTTGGATTTTTTTCAGAAATCAATGGCAAAAAGCGTGGATTATCATGCTTGCTACCATGTTAGTGGATATTGACCATCTATTTGCGAATCCTATATTTGACCCGGAACGATGCAGTATTGGCTTTCATTTTCTTCATTCTTATCCGGCAATCGCTGTATATTTTATACTTTTTTTTATTCCCAAGTTAAGAATTATTTCATTGGGTTTGCTACTTCATATGGCCACAGATTGGCAGGATTGTTGGTGGACATGACTAATAAAAAAACAATTTTTTTATGTCAATAATATATTTTGATTCTATGAAAAGAATTAATAAAAAAATATCAAAATTTGAATTAGATTTATCCCGGAAATATTTCTCTCGGGGTTTTCAATTTCTCGATACCCTGTGAAATCCTCCTTTCTATTTATTGTAATTAAAAAATAAATTATCATGAAAGTATTACTATCATTGGTCTTTTTGACTGTGTTATCGTTTAAGGGATTTTCACAAGTATCTTTATATGCTTTAGAGCTGGAGAGTAATACGAAATGGGAGGCCGTAGAGCCTAAATGGGATGATGTGCGAGAGGTTTGGGTGAGTCAATGCGATGATAATAACAGTCCGCAAAGATCTGCTCAATTAATAGTTCAATTTGAATCCTATCTGAAATGGGAGGCTGTGAAAGATGGCTGGGCTAAGCGAAGGGAAGCTTGGATCAATGATTGTAAAAATGTAACAAGTCGAAGTCAAGTTGCTAGTCTTTTAATGGAGCTTGAGACAAATATGAAGTGGTCTTCCGTCGCTCCGGATTGGACTAGTAGGAGAAGTTCGTGGGTGAAGGAGTTGAAGGAGTTTTAATGAAGCTTGTGGAAATATTATGTCCAATTTTTTTATTAAATGATAGTAATTTCAATATTATTTGTCCATATTAAAATCAAATAGATTTTAATATGCTCAATTTCAAGTTTTTAAGAATATTTTTAGAAATCTAGGAACTGCTAGTAAAAAAAATGCAATAATTTCTTAACAAGAAGTTAATAAGTCCGTAATAAGTCCGTAATTAAGTTTTAAATATTTTATATTAGGGAAGATACCTTTTCTAAAATAAATTATAAATTTTGTTATGGATTATTTAAAATATGTGCTAGTACCAATCCTTTGTCTATTACTTCAAGCATCATGCGATAAAAAAAATTCAAAATTCGATGATGGAACTGAAAATTCATCAATACAGTTCATGTCAGCTCAATATTCCTATGTATACCTAGATGAAATTGCATATTTTTATGATGCAGATTATGAAAGATTGTATTTTATTCAATATGATACCCTCATTCCAAATTCAAGTTTAAGCGCTACAGTTTCTAATTTAATTTACAATAGTGATGATAAGAAATTAAGTTATACAAGTGGAAGCGATACTTTCTTTCATATATTAGGCGAAGATATTTATGGTCTGGGACAATTAGATGAAAGTTTGGCTATTGATGCAAGTCTATTAATTTCTTCAGGAGGAAGCTACACGTTTAATCCATCCTATCCAAGTGATAGTGAAGGGATAAAATGTAATTGTTTTCCTTATAACCAAGTTCCGTCAAATTGTGATGCCGGTGGGACAGGATCAACTAGCTGTTCAATTACGGTCGCTGGTGATGGCTGTAGTACTGATTGTGCATCTTCTGTTGCATGCTGTACACGTGATGCTGAATTTGAATAGATTCTTTCAATTCCACTTTTTAGGAAAAAGAATTCCACGGAATTTTATTTGATCAATACTATTTTATTTGATCCAACAGTTTTCATTTTAATATCTGATGTGCCATGAAAACTTAGTGGAAGATTTCCGGAACATTGTTAATATTCCTCATAGGAGGCTTGATTCTTTTATCCACCCAAGAATTTAATGTTCCGAATAAAGAAAATTTAAATCGAAGAGTTAATTATCTGAAAAGAGTGTTAGATGAGGCTGCTTCTCCTACGAGTGACATGGTGTTGATATCAAAGGAAAATTTCGAATTCCCGCTTTTTTCTTATGCATTTACATCGTATGCGATGACAAATTTGGCTTTTCTGAATGAAGAATATATTGTTAGAGCCGAATATGTTATAAAGAAGTCCATTGAAAAAGTATTAGAGTATAATGTCTATAGAACCTATGGGGTAGATTCCGTTTTTTATACACTTGATAGTTTGCCTGAATATTCGGTATTGTACTTAGGACATCTGAATTTGATGTTGGGCTGTTATCGATTGATTTCAGAAGATACTTTGTATAATAATCTCAATGACCGGATTTCTCGATCTCTTTTTCAAAGGTATCAAAACTCTTCTTATTTCAACTTGGAATCTTACCCTCACCTTATTTGGATTCCCGACAATACCGTCGCACTTGCCTCGCTTCATTTGCACAGTCGAAATACGGGAAGCGAATATGGTGAAATCTGTGAAGATTGGGTGGCTTACGCCAAGGAGAAATTATTAGTAAAGGAAACGGGACTTTTATATTCTACCATCAACTATGAAACCGGAGAGGTAGAGGAAGAGCCGAGGAGCTCGATGTTGGGTTGGTGTATTATGTTTATTTATAGATTTGATAAGGAATTTGCAGTAGAACTTTTTCAGAGGCAGCGTAAATATATGAGTAATGATCTTTTAGTTTTGCGACTTTTCAGGGAGCGATATCGGGATTGGTCGAGCCACGCCGGGGATTGGGATTCCGGGCCTATTTTTTGGGGATACAGCATTCCGGCTAATCAATTCGCCATGGTCAATGCGGTAGCCTTTGGAGATTTAAAAACAGCTAAAAAGCTGGAAAGGTTAATTGATTTGGGGACTAAGGAGATAGCATTAAATGGTGAAATTAGATACAATCTACGATTTACGGATATGAAAATCAGTCCGATGGCAGAAGCAATCGTTTTGTATGGAATGACTGTGAGAGAGTGGGATAATATGGTTAGGAAATTTTAAATAAAGATTATCTTCTAAATCTTATCCAAGGTCATTTCAAAGAACTGAAACCACTCCTCCCCATTTTTCATTTCTCCGATTTCATACCATTGTCCCTCCTCATTGAGATAAATAATATAACGCATATTATCTCGTGGATACCAATAGAGTTTATCATCTATTAGTTCGGCTTTAAATTTACCGCTCATTCCATTAGCCAGAAATGAATTAAAATTGAAATTTTTTTCCTCCTTATTATATGTAATTATGGCTAAAGCATTATGAATTACTTTTTCATCATCCATGCCCAGTCCTTCGATGAGAATAGCCGTACTATCCAACTTGAAAATTATTTTCTCGAATTGGACAAAGGAATGCTGAATGCCATTTTGTGCCATCATCCAGCCCTCACCTTCCCAATCTCCCACAATAAATGCCAATTTGCTTATTTCTCTCTTGGAAATTTCATCTGTTTCCCCACCCTGAGCAAATATGGAAAGATGGGAAACCAAAATTAAACTTAGAATAAATATTACATTTTTCATAATCTAAATATTTAATTAATTACTCTATAATACTTCAATTACAATTTCATATTTGTTGTCCATTAGTTAAATTAAAAACTGCAAAAAAGATGACAACACCTAACATTAATACAAGTCCTAAACCTAAAAACCGCAAGGATAAATTGACATATTTGAATTTTAAGGTGGCGATTTTTGAGATAACAAATATTTGCTGACCTAACTGTGGAAATAATCTGTCCTCATCAATACTGATTTCGTAGAATGTTTTAGCATATTCCCTCGCATCACCAAACTCTGTAATAACATCTTTGAAAAAGAAAATATTTTTGTCAAAGCCGGTCTCCATTTTAGGTATAAAACATCGAATGCTATAAAAAATGGAGATAATAGTGAAGCAAAACCAAAGACCCAATAAAATATATAATGTAGGTTCGCCGGGAATTTCCACAAAGAATTTTGAAATACTTTGATAAACGAAATTCAATAAAATGCCGTAAAATGTCAAAATTAAACCGGCTTTTAATTCTGATGCTTTGATCAAACCGGAAATATATTGAATGCTTCCCCAATAATGATCTATTAAATCATCTACATGCTTATTTTTAATTTTTGCGCCGGGATTTGGTTCCGAGTTTTGCATTTGAAAATGTATTAATCATTAATAAACTTAGGAAATGACTTCATATACAGTAATAGGATTCTTTTTATTTTTCATGGTGATACTCCCCAATTCTTTACATAGAAAGGCCTCCTTAATCATTTCGTAACATGAGTCGGTGATAATAATTTGATTTTCCTTTGCGGCATCCTGCAAGCGGGCTGCAATATTTACATTGTCACCTATCACTGTGTAATCAAGTCGTTTCAAACTGGCAGAGCCAATATTTCCACTTATCATCTCTCCGCTTTTTATACCTATCGAAACCTTTGGTTCAAAACCTTGTGCAAGATCATTTTTCGGAATACCATTTACGGCATTTCGAACCGCTAATGATGCATCGATTGCTCTATCCAAATGATATTCTCCCCTGAAAACAGCCATAATAGCATCGCCCATGAACTTGTCGATTAACCCTTCATGCGCAATAATCTCCTTTACCATTATATCAAAATAACTATTAATTAATTTTACCACGGTATCCGCCGGTGTGGTCTCACTGAATTTTGTAAAACCACAAAGATCGACGAAAATCACTGTGGCCTCTATTGTTTCATTGACCATTAATGATGATTCAAACTCTCGACTGCTCATAAAATTTAAAACATTGGCATCGACATACATTTTCAGGATGTTATTTTCCTTGATAGCCTGCAGCGTTTCCTTGATTTGATTACTATATTTTATGGTCTTTTCTATAGTAATATGTAAATCCTGAAAATTAATGGGTTTAGTAATAAAGTCGAACGCGCCTCGGTTCATCGCCACACGGATGTTCTCCATATCTCCATAGGCAGATACAATAATGGATTTCAAAAGAGGCTTTAAATCATTCAGTTTGGTTAGTAGCGTCAAGCCATCCATTTCAGGCATATTGATGTCACTTAGCACTATATCTACATCAGGTTCTTCATTTAATTTCTCTAAAGCAAGAACGCCATTTAAAGCAAAATGGAATTCGTATTCCTTCTCGCGAATTTGTTTGCGAAACTTTTGTTTGATCAAAGTCTCCAAATCCGCTTCATCATCGACAACAAGTATTTTTATCATTGTAAAGTGGATTTAAGTTTCTGTTTTAATAGTTCAAAGTCCAAGGGCTTCGTCAAAAAATCATTGGCTCCCAGTTCCTTAGCCATATTGTAATTTTCTGCATCCCCATAGGCTGTAATCATCATCACAGTCGGAGGTGGTTGAGGATATTTCTGCATAATTTGTTTCAGAAGCTCCAGACCACTCATTCCCGGCATGTTGATGTCAGATAAAATTAGCACCGCTTCATGTTGATTAGTATTTAAAAAATCCAATGCCTCCTCCCCGGAAAAAGCAAATATAAATTCAATTTCATTCCTTTTAATCTCTTTTCGAAACCTCTGCTCGAATAGTAATTTGATATCCTTTTCATCGTCAACAACTAAAATTTTCATGACTCTGCTGTTTTTGGCAATACAATAATAAATGTAGTTCCTTCGCTTTCCTTAGATTCGACCTTGAATTCACCCCCATGTTCCTTCACTATATCATAACTTAGAGAAAGACCAAGACCTGTCCCCTGCCCAGTCGGCTTGGTTGTAAAAAAGGGTTGAAAAATTTTCTCGACAAGAAGTTTTGGAATGCCTATCCCGTTGTCCTCCACTCTGATTTCTATTTTGTCTTTCAGTTTCTTGGTCCGCAAAGTCACCGTTGGAACATATTTTGGCTCTGCCTCTGCTTTCTCTCCCTCCAATTTGCTCCGTTCTGTTGTAGCATAAAAGGCATTCGTCAATAAATTCAAAATTACCCGACCCATATCCTGAGGTATAATGCTTATTTTTTCGATATTCGGGTCAAGATCCGTTACCATGGTAGCATTGAAGGTCTTGTCCTTAGCTCTTAAACCATGGTAACTCAACCTAAAATATTCATCACATAGCGCATTTATATCTACAAGTTCCTTCACGGCATTGCTGCGCCGACTGTGCTGAAGCATACCCTTCACTATTCCATCAGCCCGCTTGCCGTGGTGGGTAATTTTATCTAAATTCTGAACTATATCCTCAGCAATTTCGAAAGCTTCTTCATTATTGCCCATCTTCAGTTCCTCCACCATCTCTTGCAATAATTCTCTACTTACTTCACTGAAATTATTGACAAAATTCAAAGGGTTCTGAATCTCGTGAGCTATCCCGGCAGTGAGTTCCCCCAAAGAAGCCATCTTTTCGGAGTGGATGAGTTGCGATTGCGTGGCTTTCAAATCTTGTAGTGCTTGTTCTACCTTATTTGTTTGCATTTGCAATTCTATCGTCCGTTCATTCACCATCACTTCCAGTCTCAAATTCTCCTCACGCAATAATTTTTCATTTTCACTTTTTAAGATTCTTATTTTTGCGGCTATCGCTAAGGAAAATAGTATTGCTTGAATTGCTATACTAATTAATAAGTTGTTGTGAGTAAACCAACTGTAATTTATATTTCCACTTGCATATAACAATAAATATGGAATAGACAAAAACGCAGGAAGATAGGCAATTAAATATACTATAGCAGGTTTAAAATTCTCCCTTACCCTAATGAGACCCACAACGAGTAGAAATGGTGCTGAAAAAGCCGAAGTAATTATTGCAAGTTGCTCCAATATCGGAATCATGAGTAAAGCAAAAACTGCTGAAGAGGCAAACATTATAGTCAGGATGAGAAAAATTCTACTTATTATAGGATGACTTTTTTTGCTGATATTCAAAAATACATAGCTAAACCAATTACTAAAAATAGCTGTGAAAGGAGGAATTAAATTGAATATTATATGATTCCATTTAAGATTTTCAAAGTATATTACTGAATGTAATAATCCTGAAAAAGCACTTACCTGTAGTAATAAAAACGTCATGTAAACACCGAGAAGTAAATAAATCTTTTCAGTTATCCTAATATAAAATAATAAATGATATAAAACAACACATAATATTATCCCTAACAGAATACCTTCTAAAATAAAACTTCTGTGACTTCTGAGCAACAATGTTTTGGAGGACATGATTCGGGCGGGAAAAGCTTTATAATTAATCCTGTTAACCTTCAGTAAATAAGTCTGATCCTCATTGATCCCAATTTTTAAATCAAAAATTTCCAAAGGATAATTTAAAAACTTT
The DNA here is from genome assembly GCA_937894165.1 of uncultured Saprospiraceae bacterium. GTDB lineage: Bacteria > Bacteroidota > Bacteroidia > Chitinophagales > Saprospiraceae > CALCSX01. The sequence continues at coordinate 9,002 of CALCSX010000397.1, forward strand.
TCCCTTTTGGGTGTAAATACCCCTCCTTTCGAAATTAATGTGGCATTGGATTGCTCTATAAGGTATAAATCAATTTCAAAATTCTGTAAAACCGGCAGAGTAAGGTATAGGGGTTCAATTTTAGTATTTACCTTAAACACAAACCAATAATCATATATTCCCCGTGAATCCATATCCAGATCCGGTGATTTAAAATCATTAAAAAGATGAATTTTACTAATTATGTCCTCTACTTTCGATTTCGCCTCTGTCCTGAACATTTTTGATTTCCCTAACAACTCATAAGCCTCCCTGCCCTCCTTGTTGACCTCAATTATGGGAAGGTCAACCATATGTTGAGCAATAGATTCATTCGAACAACTGAAAAATATGAAAAAAAGCATTACATAAACCAAACATTTATATTTAATGACATTGATTTCAAAAATCCCTTCTTTTTCCATTTTTAGAATCATGAACTTACTATTTGAGGAGCATTTTTACCTTGATGGGCCTGAATGATATAAATTATATTTAATATAAAGACAGCTACCGTGAGTAATTGTAAAAAATGCGAGTCCGGATGATGCATAAATACGAAAACACTCATCAATGTATTCCCTAGAAACTTTGTCCAGGCAACGCTTTTTGTTGCTATCAAACCTGGCGCTTTTCTCGTTGCATTAAATACAAATAAGGAAGCCATTACGACTGTTATCATGTAGGCAGAAGTCGTTCCCATCTTCGTATCCAAACCTTCTATTTCAAAGAAATAAAATACCGGAATCCACCACACAACTAATAATAACATAAATGGTAGAAATTTCTTCCCAAATAAATCCCTTGACATCTGTGAAGCCCCGTATTTTATAGCAAAATAAAATATAAACACATCCATAAAAAACCACACCCGCAGTCCCCATTCAAAAATTACACCCAAATCCGTAAAAAGTAAAAAAGCCCACGCAAATTCCCAGGCTATATTGGAAGCAACAGCCAAAAACGGCATCTCCATCTTCTTGTGTCGAATAGCATTTCTGATAATTATAAAATAAGCAATATTCCAGAAAATCGTCCCGGCAAGCAAAAATGAAATTTCCGCAATTGAATAGGTTTCGAGATTTATCAAAGGATAATCCATTATCTTTTAATTTTGGCAGGTTTAAAATTAAAATCCATCCTCAGTGATTTGGGCAAATAAAATGTGATAATATTTGACTTAGTCATTCGTTTCACCAAATATAATGACATCACTTTTGTAAACCCTTGTAAGACCATGGCGAAAACCAATGAATGATCCAATTTTTCCATTATCCAGGTCATCCGCTTAATTTTACGCTTCAGTTTTTCCACCCTGCCCTCTTCCGCAACCGGAACATCAAGCATATTAGAAATATCTTCACCCATCATCATTCGGAACATCGCAACATTGTTTTCAGGGCTCATCATTTTAGATGAGGTGTTCTGATAAACCAATAAGGCATGCATCAATTCAGTACTTTGGACACTCTTGCCTTTCTGATGATCTAAAATTGCATAACCCAAGGTCAAGGCATCTTCAGAATTTTGTGGAATAATATCATCATCCAAGCCAATAATATGACCAACAACTCTCCAACAATGGATGTACGCCTCCTTCTCTACCGGCTCCAGCTCGATGCCGATAGTCTCTAGACCCTCAATGATTAGAGATGAAAAGGACATTAAAGTTCCTGCCATATCCTCTTGATTGATTGGCTCCCCATATTGCTCGCTATCCCAGTTTTTCTCGCGTAAATAATGTCTTATTACAGCGTGAATTAATCTCACCTTTTGGGCAGCTACCATGCCACTCCCTCTGTGCTTCAAACCTCCCGGGGTCATTGCTTCCATTACAAATAATGCCGTCTCTGCGATTCTTCGTGAAAAGGTCTCCATTGATCCGTGCTGTTCATTTAACCTGGCTGTCTTATGAAGTACCTCAGCTCCATGGGCACAGGCGTAGCATTCCGGTAATGATTTAAATGATAATAATATGCTTATCCAAATCCCGTGACGAATATAGATTTGCTGTCCCAAATCTATCAAATCCTGATCTGCCCAGTCCGGTAAAACTGCGGATTTAGCAAAATATTCCTTTATTTCTATGGGTGCATCATCGGGAATTTTGTCGGAGTCTTTGGTGATCATTTCGAAAAGATGATTCACTTTAATCAGTTCCTTCTTGCTCATGATCTCCCTGACCGTCTCATCGGCTAAACTATCTGTTTGTTTTCGTTTGGCATCCAAAAATTCTGAAGTCCATTTTTCCTGAGAACCCTTCGGTATAAATTTTAATTTATCTAATGCCCTCCTTTTTAGAAGTTTATATCTAATCACATAAATTATCGATGCTAATACAAATAAGCCTAATATACCATATATAATGATAGCTATCATAAATAC
>CALCSX010000398.1 GCA_937894165.1 uncultured Saprospiraceae bacterium
GGGTGATGATATTTCTCACTTCGCAAGTAAGGGTGATTGAGGTGGTGCCAAATGCGGTGGCAACAATTCCTATTTCGATGATATCGCCTTGTTCCGGGGCTGAAATAAAATTGATTTCAGACATAAATTTCGTAACCACTTTCCTATTTCCGAGTTGTATGATGGCATAGAGGGCGGCTTCTTCATCTATCCATTGGAGTAATCTTCCACCGAAAAGGGTGTAATTGGCGTTGAGATCCTCGGGTTTTACCCATTTTCGGGTGTGAAATTTAATTTTATTGAGTGATTCGGGCATTTTGGACTAATATTTAATAATTTGGGAACAATTGTAGCTATTAATTGTATGTTTTAAGACATAAATTGGCTGAATATTGTTTAAAATTTGAGAGCATTCCAATTAATCAATTCAAATAAATTCAATAAATTTAAGCAATTATGAAAATTACAATTTTACTGTTTTTATTAATTTATACAACTATGGGGACTAATATTTACGATATTTCGATTGAAGGAATCGATGGCAAGACGATAGATCTTTCAGATTTCAAGGGCAAGAAAATATTAATTGTAAATGTAGCTTCAGCTTGCGGCTACACACCTCAATATCAACAATTGCAGGAGTTGCACGAGAATTTTGGAGACAAATTGGTGGTGCTGGGCGTTCCTTCCAATGATTTCGGCGGGCAGGAGCCGGGGACGGAGGCAGAGATTGTAGAATTCTGCTCTTCGAAATTCGGAGTGACTTTTCCGATGACAGCAAAGGTCAAGGTGAAGGGTGCAGACAAGCATGCATTATATCAGTGGTTAACTCAGAAAACTAAGAATGGCCAATTAGATACGGAGGTAAAATGGAATTTTCACAAGTTTTTAATTGATGAGAATGGAGAGCTTTACAAGGATTTGCCGTCGAATTTCAGCCCTTTGGACGATGAGATTTTGGATTGGGTGAATGGGTAGGAAGGTAGGTGAAGGGTGAGGTGAAGTAGTGTCGATGTCTTAGGAATGAAATAGTAAAAAAAGGGAAACTGCAAGGAATATTTAATTCTCTAGACGGCGTTTCGACTCCGCTCAACGACCTCATTTCGACTCCGCTCAACGACCTCATTCCGACTTCGCTCAACGACCTCATTTTGAATCCACTTAAAAACTTCTTTTATTATTTCACTCCTCTATTCATTTGCTCAATGAGCGAAATACTCGCGGCTGAGTGTATCCCTGAGCCGGTCCCTGAGCCGGTCCCTGAGCCGATCCCTGAGCGGAGTCGAAGGGTGAGTCGAAGGGTGAGTCGAAGGGTGAGGTGAAGGATGAAATTATTATTATTCAATTAATCAATTTTATTAAAAACTTCGTGGGTGCTTTCGTTTAAGCATTTAGCCAACTCATGAAGGTTTTCTGGCATCAAGTTTATTAAAGATTGCTTCTTTTTTCTACTCCATCCTTGGACTTGTTTTTCTCTCCAATAGGCTTCATCTATTCTGTGATATTCTTCCAAGTAGAGCAACTTCACCGGCAATCGTTTTTTAGTGTAGTTTGCTCCATCACCAGTTTGATGTTGAGCCAATCGAAACTCTATGTTTTTGGTACTGCCAGTGTAATAAGTATCGTCAGCGCACTCTAAAATATACATGTAACCACTCATTTGATATTGTTGAATTATTATTCTCTAGACGGCGTTTCGACTCCGCTCAACGACCTCATTTCGACTCCGCTCAATGACCTCAATTATTATTCGCTAGGCGGCATTTCGACTCCGCTCAATGACCTTATTTGGACTGCTCATGAACCTCATTTGTTACTCTCTAGCCACCAATCAAAGAGCCTTTTATCCCTGCCCTTTGTGGTTGAATTGAAACATAGTAAAGCGAAAACCTTCCTACTTCCTCTTAAAAAATGAATCCTTCCTTATCAAAATGATAATAAGAAGGATCCATTAAAAACAGCTTTACAGAATAACATTAGGACATTGCTGCAAATTCATCTACTTGAATACGGGTGCGGTATTGCTTTTTGCCCTCCTTGTCCGTGTAGTTGTTGTAGCGTAGCCTTCCTTTGACAACTGTTTCAGATCCTTTTTTTAGGAGTCGAGCCATCAGTTCGGCAGTCTTACCCCATGCAACAATACTGTGCCACATTGTTTCTTTTTGGGGAACATCACTCTCGGGTGATTTGAAAGATTCAGTGGTGGCTAGCGAAAGCATTACATAAGGATTTCCGGCTTGTGTCATGCGCAAATTAGGGTCTTTGCCCAATCTTCCCGTCAGTTGGACGGTGTTGATTAATTTTTTCATACTTAGATGATTTAAATTGTTTTTGATAATATTTTATTCAAAGTAAGCCTAGAATTGCAGATGTACTCGTAAAATAAACGTTTAATGACGTTATTAAACGTTTATAAACGGGTATATGGTTGATTGTCTGATGATTAGATCAAGCTCCGAGAAAGGATTTATTTTACTGAGGAAAGTGTTATTACAATAAATTTTTCTTGCTAATCAGATTTATTTTTGAAATTGCAACTAAATATAGTTACATTAGCGTTATGTCTAGTAAAGAAAAACTAAAAAATAGGTTCTTGAGCATGCCTAAGGATTTTCATTATGATGAAATGGTGAAACTCTTAAAAATTTTTGGGTACAACGAAATTCGAATTGGCAAGACCTCAGGATCTAAAGTAAAATTTATAAATATAAAGGGAGATCAAATCAGATTGCATAAACCTCATCCATCAGGTATTTTGAAGGAGTATCAACTTAAACAAATTAAAGAAAAATTAGACATATGAAAAATTTAGAATACAAAGGATTTACCGGATCAATTGAATATAGCAAAGAAGATAAATTGTTTTTTGGTAGAGTTCTAGGCATTAAAAGTTTGATCTCCTATGAAGGCGAGACCGGATCTGAACTTGAGAACGATTTTAATGTTTCTATAGACGATTATTTAGCAGATTGTCAAGCGTTGAATATAGTACCTGAAAAACCTTTCAAAGGGAATTTCAATGTGCGAATTTCAACTGAATTACATAAAGAGGCTGCTTTGAAGGCATTGGAATTAAATACCAGTTTAAATAGTTTCGTTTCTGAATCTATTCGTACGCGGTTAAGAGAAAAGATTTAATTCTATTCTGCTCTCCTCTCCTACTTTAGCAATAACGCAGACCTTGTTTTCATTCATTAACAATTTAATTTTAAAAATTAATTTGTTTTAGATATCTTTGAAAGGACAAACAATCCCGCTAAATAATATTTGTTTCTCCGTGTATAGATTGCTTTTTTTATTGTTTTTCCTCCTGTTGCAAAATTTTATTTCGGCTCAGGAAATATACCAACCTTTGGTCAATTTCCTTCCTGACGAAAAGGTCATTGAAGCCCTCGCCTTCAACCTAGAAAACCCCGACTACCCGTATTCCACTAATGAAAAAAATATTCTCAAAAAATTGAAAGAAATTGAGGCTAGTAGGGGTGAATATTTAAATGAGCTCTACGATGAAGATCAATTGATGCAAAATGATCCCATCACAACATTTCTGCAAGATGTTCTCGACAGCATTCTTTATTATAATAAACCGGAATTTCCAGACAAAGCCACTGTCCTTACCATTAGAACCAGTGATATTAACGCCTCCAGCATAGGTAAAGGGCTCATTTTTGTCAATATTGGATTATTAGACCGCATTGAAAATTGGGAGGAAATTGCATTTATCTTAGCGCACGAGATAGGTCACGATTATTTAAAGCATGCTATAAATGCAAGTGAAAAAAGGCTGGCATTGATCTTAGATAAATCCTTTAAAAAAGAAGTAAAAAGAGCTTCAAAACAGACTTATGGTGGTTTCTCGGCTGCAAACGAACTCTATCAAAATAGGGCTTACCTCACTTCGAGTCAAAGCCGGGTAAATGAGATAGCTTCTGATTCAATGGGCTATTACTTTATCCATAATGCAGGTCTCGATAAAGAATATGCGCTCGATGCCTTACGAATGTTGGACAGTGCCGACTATTTTAATTTTACAGATACTTTCGATTTAAAGGAAATTTTCTCGACAAAAAATTATGAACTTAAGAACGAATGGTTGTCAAAAAACGATGCTTCCAGCAATTGGTCGAGAGTGGAGGGTCTTTATGAAATTCCTGATAGTTTAAAATCTCACCCCGACTGCTCGATTCGCATAGATCAATTATCAAAAACCAATTTTCCAGATCTAAAAAGAAATTCCAATCGACTTGATTTTAAAGCAAGGTTTGAGGCGCTGAAAAAGGCTATATCATTCGAAAATATTTTAACACAAATAGAAAATGGATCTTATTCCTACGCATTGTACAATGCCATCAATTTAAAAAAGAAATTTCCTGAGGAAGTGATTTTGGATTATATGATTGCTCATTCCATGCTCGAAATCATCATTGCGATGAAAAAGCAGAAGTTTGTAGAGCATGTTCCGTTCCCCAATGTCAAGTTTCCGGGAGCTTATAATAATTTGCTATCCTTTCTCCATAATGTGAATTCATCTAAATTGACAAAATTGTATGATGTCTATATTATGGAAAATCTCAAGGAAAATGAGTTGCCGGAGTACATGATATTTCTAGACGCCATGTATGCTCATTATATTTCAAATAATATCAATAAAGGCCAGCTTACGCACAACTATGAAGTTCCATACCATCAAAAAAGAGTGAAGGAAATAGATGAATTATTAAACAAAAAGAAATAATCCTAAACAATTCAATTATGAAAAACTTCTTTATTTTATTCATTACATTTTTCTTGATCTTAAATGAATCATCTTCTCAAATAGCAGAAATCTTAGGAATTCGAAAAGTTAATCCCAATAGCATCAGTTCTATTGGTACACGATATGAAACGCAAGGTTATTATGTCTTCTATAAGGTGGAAAAAGCAAAAAAGGGTTACACTAATTATAAGTTAGATATCTTCAATGATAATTTAGGAATAACTCATTCCATAGATATAATCAAGCCGAATAATGTTTATTTATTAGAGGGAAAATTCAATGGTACACATTTCTGTTTTTCATTTTTAAATGGTGGTGAAAAGACCATCGATTATGACATATATGACCTAAATGGTAAACTGAGTGGTAGATCTGTCATAGAGGATATTAATAAGTTTGCCATCAACATTTTAATATCTCAAATGAATTCGGATGACTTTTTCTTGCCTTCTTCTCTGATAGAGGTTCCAAATAAAGGATTCGTTTATGGTTATTCCGGAAAAGATGATAATAAAAAAATGACATTTGTCATGATCGATAATACTGGTAAGAAGCTATGGCAAATTAAATCCAAAGATAATAGTAAGAATATAGAAACTGCGAATTTACTCTATACTGATGAGGAAAATGTAATCTTGACTGTAGAATCAAAAAAAGGCATGAGTGCAAAGGATTATGAATCAGAATTAAGAATTATTTCTGTCGATGCCGGAAAAGTTGTAAGTAAAACTCAATTTGCTGACAATAATTATTTCAATCTTCCTTTCGGTGTAGATTATGATCCTGTTGCAGAAAAATACTTTGTATTCGGGGAATATTATGAGAAGAAAAATGGGAAAGCTAATTTTAAAGAAAAGGAAGGTTTTTTCATGGTTGAAATGGGCAAAGATGGAAAGGAATCAGCGATGAAAAGAATTTCTTGGTTAAATGATTTCAGTCGAAAAATAAAAATTTCTGACAAGGGAAAAATGGATAATGGGATTGGTATTTTTGTTCATAAGATAATGCGATTACAAGACGGGAAATTTTACATTGTTGCAGAACAATTTAATAAGACTGCCAGTGGATTAGGAATAGCGGCCGCAGCTATATCAGGCAGCAGATCAAATACTTCTTTGGTAAAAATTTCGATTCTTAATATGATGTTGATAAGATTAAATAGTGATTTTACTGTGGATAACATTGAAATAGTTGAAAAACGTAAACAAAATTTTGAGTTGCCGAGGGGTTCGGAGACGGTGAATGAAAATCTATTGGGATTCTATGTAAAAAATTATGGTGGTTTCAGTTATGCTTATAGCTCAGTCAATAGATCCAATGATAATTTCACTTCCGTTTATATAGCTAGAGAGAAAGGTACTAAAACTGATGAGGATAGTGATTTCTATGCAGGAGTAATGTCATTGGATGAAGAAGAAAATTTAGTGCAATCAAGGGTACAGATGAAGGCAGCTCCTACATGGGCCTACGTTTTACCTGCCAAATCAGGATATTTAGTAGTTTTCGAATATTTTAAAAAAGAAAAAAAGGCTAAATTTAGAATGGAAAAATTCGATATTTAGTAAATTTCAATGACAAATTAATACTGTTACTCTCACATAGTTACTTAGAAAGCCGTTTCTACGGTTATTTGTTTTGGTTGTACTTAATAATAAGTGACAAAGTACGGTTTGGCAATATGTCATGGTAGAGAAACTTATTTTAATTCGAAAATGTTGTACCAATATGGTACACAAATTTGTAAAATATGTTGATAATTAGTAGTAGAGAATTCAGACAAAATCAGAAACGATATTTTGATAAAGTAGACCAAGGTGAGCAAGTAATTGTTCAGCGGGGAAGCGACAAATCTTATATATTAATGCCGGTGGACAAACAGGATACTTATTTTAATGAGGAAATGATCATGCGTATTAAAGAAAGTTTGATGCAAGCTCGGAATGGAGAATATATTGAAGTGACTTCATCAAAAGAACTTAAGGATCTACTTGGCTTATGATATTTAAATTGCGATTTACTCCTAATGTAATTAAGGATCTTGAAAGTCATCGAAAATCCGGAGATTTGGCAGTTTTACAAAAAATTGAGATTTTATTGGAGGAATAAAAGGTCCATCCAAGATCAGGAATTGGGAAACCGGAGAAGCTAAAATATGACTTACAAGGATTGTATTCGCGAAGAATAAATAAGAAACATCGTTAATTTATGAAATTCAATATGATGTTGTAATAGTAATGATTTTAAGTACTTATTCTCATTATGGAGATAAATAAGTTAAAAACGTAGTCAATTCAAATAGCTAAAAATCAAGGACTGTCTCAATGGCGGTCCTTTTTTTTATTTTAAGTAATAAAAAATTAATATTATTAAATCCGAAAATCCTTAAACCTTGTCTTAACGATTGTTGTTGCAACAAATATCAGAAAAAGATCATTAAATGGACAGGAAAGAATTCTTAAAAAAAGGCTTATTAGGAACGGGCATTTTTGCGCTATCGGGAGCTGCAAGTTCATTAATTAAGAATGATATCGATGAACTTCGAGCCTTAGAGCCAATCGGATTCAATCATTTACCTAATTCAAACTCTACTATAATGGACAATATGGTATTTCATAAGGCAGACTCTCGCGGGCTAGCCGATCATGGCTGGTTAAAGTCCAGACACACTTTTAGTTTTGCCAATTATTATAATCCGGAAAGAATGCATTTTGGTGTATTGAGGGTGCTGAATGATGATGTCGTTGCCGGCGGCAGAGGCTTCTCCACGCATCCTCATGACAATATGGAAATAATCTCCATTCCTTTAAAAGGAGACTTGGAACATAAGGACAATATGGGCAATGTCACTGTGATTCGAAATGGGGATGTTCAAGTGATGAGCGCCGGCACAGGTATTAAACACAGTGAGTATAATAAAAACAAGGAGGAGGCAGTAGAATTTCTCCAAATCTGGTTATTCCCCAATAAGAAAAATGTAACCCCTCGCTACGATCAGATGACTTTAAAAGCCGGGGATAGAAAAAACAAACTTCAGACGATAATCAATCCTTATCAAAAGGGCAATGGGGTATGGATACAACAGGATGCTTGGTTTCTTTTAGGTGATTTAGACGCCGGTATTACAGTGAATCACAATATTCTAAAGTCAGGCAATGGAGTTTATGTTTTTGTTCTTAGCGGTTCCGTAAAGGTCAATGGGCAAATCATGCAAAAGCGGGACGGTCTGGGTATTTGGGATCTTACCAATTTGGAAATTTCGGCTGTTTCGAATTCAGAGATCTTGGTAATGGAAGTTCCTATGTCAACATAAATTGCAATTTGAAATATTCACAATATCCTTACTTGCATAATTAATCCATTCCTTCCTTCCTTTTTAGATTATTTTTCTATTTCTCCACTAATTAGATTTAATTTTTGAATCTTATAACTATAATTTAATACTTTTTTACACTTGCAATGGAACATAAATTGTTATTTTTGTATTGTAATAAGAATACGCACGTAGGACACTGAAGATATTCGGTATTATTTACGGTTTATTGGATGTGAAAGCTCAGTATAATTTCATTTATAAAGGTCAATTCCAATAAAAACTACACAACTATAAGTCACAGAATTTAAGTCTGTTTTGTGGCTTAATTTCTCATTTATTTAAAATATTATTAATACAAAGTCATATTTTTACTACAAATATTTGTATTTTACATGTAGTAAGAAGTTGCATTAAACTATTTATACATGTATAAACAGTTTGAATGTAGATTATTATATGTATAAATTTAAAATATATTAATATGATTATGATTTTTATTAATATATAACAGAATAATTTTATTTTTGCGCTTTGAGCAAAGACTCATTTTAAATCATAGTTTTAGAATTAATTTTTTTAATTTTTAGAAGGTGTTGTTAAAAAAAAATAGAGAATGATAATAAGATTTACGTTTACAGAATTATCGATGGTTTTTAGAAAAATGCTTTCCCTTGTTGGCATAGCTTTCTTAGTGATTTTGTGTCATCTTTCGGGAGAAGCACAAATTACCGGTTCTGTTTTCCGAGACTTTAATGGAAATGGAATCCAAGACGACAATGAACCTAATATTGAAGGTGTGTTGGTAAAGGCATTTGATGCATCCGGCGAGGAATGTGGCAATACCCTGACCACTGATGAATTGATGGGAACTAATTATGAATTGACGGGCTGCGGAGATGCTGTCGTGCGGGTGGAATTCACAATTCCGCAGGAATATTGTATCAGCAATGGTCTTGATTTTAGTGGTTTTGGGGGAGATGCTTATGGCAGTGCCGTTCAGTTCACAACCGGGAATGCATTTGATATCAACTTCGCTATTCAAAACCCGGGAGATTACAATCAAGGTGCTGAAAATACTTTGGTTTTTACCGGTAGACATACCAATGGAGATCCACTAGCGGGCGGCACTTCTTCCTCAGAAAACTGGTTTGTAGGTTTTCCTTATACCCATTCCGGCAATATGGATCCCACCTATTCAGTAGATGGTTCGATAATAGGACCTGTATGGGGAGCAGTTTACAGCAAGCAAGCCGGTAAGATTTTCACTTCTGCCTTAATGAAGAGACATACAGGTTTTGGAGTTTTGGGCAGCGGCGGAATATATTTATTGGAGCCTGAAGGGAATACTTTTTTAGTTGAATCATTTTACGATATGGACGCTAATGGCCACAGAACCAGAGCCGGCGATGATGCTCCTGAGTATGGTGAAGGTAGTTCATACGAATTAGTAGGCAGCCCCTCCTCTACTGTTAATTATTTAGGAGCTAATGATCCATTAACAGGATTGCCATCAGGATTTGGAGTCATTGGAACTAATGTAGAAAGAGGATTATTAGCAGATAAGGCAGAGCCAAATCACGATCCTGCGGCTTTCGATCAAGTAGGGAAGGTAGGTTTGGGCTCCATGCAAATAAGTGAGGACGGAAAATTCCTTTTTGTAGTGAATTTGTACAGCAGATTACTATTTAGATTGGAATTAGATGATGCTACCAATCCCACAGAAGTTATTAACGTTACAAGTTATGCCCTTCCGACTACAGATTGTAATAATGGCGTCTTGAGACCCTTCGGTCTGAAGTTTCACCGAGACAGATTGTATCTAGGTGCTGTTTGTTCCGGTGAAAATGGAGGAGAAAATATTGTAGATGGCAATACAGATTTAGAAGCCTTTGTATTTCAATTTATTAACCCTACGGAAGATGCACAATTTGTTTCAGATCCCTTAATTTCCTTTCCTTTAAACTACAGAAAAGGAAAGGCAAGAACAGGTTTCCCTGAAAATGACCAATGGTATACTTGGACAAACAATAGTGATGCTTTATATGCTACCAGTAACGCGACTCCACCTTCCCGAGGAAGCTACGCGCAGCCTGTTCTTTCGGATATCGATTTTACTGATAGAGGGGATTTAATTATGGCTTTCATGGATAGGGGCGGACACCAATGGGGACACCAAAACAAAAGATTTTTAGGCAACAGCGAACAGTTGGTTCGATACCAATTGGGCGGTGATGTACTGATAGCAGGTAAAAATTGTGATACGGGTTCATTTACACTTGAAAATAATGGATCCTTCAATTCCACCGGGCAGGAATTTACCTCTGATGGTGAAGATAATAATGAAGGACCGGGCGGAGGAGAGTTTTTCTTCAAAGAATTAAGTGAAGAAATTCACCAAGAGACGCATATGGGCTCCATTGCCACCTTGCCGGGACAAGATCAAGTCTTTAATACTGTCATGAATCCTTTAATTGTATTTTCAGGTGGAACAGTATTGTACTCCACTTCAACCGGCTTGAATTCAAATGAATATCAAATTTATTCCTCTGAGAATCTTACGGCGGGCACTTTAGGTAAAGCCAATGGTTTGGGAGACATATCATTTTCTCTCGAAGCTCCACCAATTGAAATTGGTAATTATGTTTGGTTAGACAGCAATGGCGATGGTATCCAAACAGCGGATGAACAGGGTATCGATGATGTTACTGTTGAATTGTTTAAAGAGAATGAATTGGTCGGTACTACTCAAACTTCTAACGGAGGACAATATTATTTCAATGATTCTAATGTTGTTCTTGGAGGAGAATCGGGAATAAAGCCTTTAATGGACTATGAAATTAGAATTCCACTAAATCAAACTCCTATTGACACATTAAATCTGACCCTTTCCAATGTTCCACCGATAGGTGGTTCACTTGATGATTATAGCGATAACGATGGCGTCCCGGGTCCCGGATATGCATTAATTCAAATTACCACAGGGATCGAAGGCGCAAATAATCATACTTACGATTTTGGATTTCAAAATAACTGTCCTGACCCTCTCGAGATTGAACTTACAACTCAGAATGTCAGCAATTGTGAGGAGAGTGACGGATCAATTACCATTAGTGGTTTAGAGTCAGGAACAATTTATTCCGTATCCTATTACTTTGATGGAAATCAAGTAGGGCCAAATGACTTAGAAGCCAATGACCAGGGTGAAATAATTTTAGACAATTTAGCTGCCGGAAACTATTCACTGGTTTCGGTAAATTTAGAGGATTGTACCACCACCGATTTTACGGAACTGGAAATCCTCGATCCTGAAACGCCGGTTTTTGAAGTAAATGGAATCGACCCCGCAGATTGTGTTGGTGGTAATGGCATAATAAATATTTCAGGTTTAGATCCCAACGCATTCTACGAAGTAGCATATAATTTCGAAGGGAATCCACAAGGATCATTTAATCTTCAGACCAATGATGACGGAATCATTGTTTTGATGGATTTGGAAATTGGATCTTATACAAATTTCACTGTCACCTCTAACGATTGTGCAGGAGAGTCTCAGACGATTATCGATCTGGAATTTCCTGAATCACCTACGTTTACCATTGATTCCTCCGATCCAACAGTTTGTGAAGATGCCAATGGCACCATTTCTATTATGGAATTAGATCCGGAAGTATTTTACGAGGTAAATTATAAATTAAATGGTTTGGATCAGGGACCTTTTGATTTAGAGTCTGATTTGGAAGGTACTATTCTTCTTTCCAACCTATCAGCCGGTATTTATTCAGAAATATCAGTTTCTTTGAATTCATGTGAAACAGTCTTACCGGGACATGTTTTGCTGGTAGAGCCTGAAGGACCTGATTTTGATGTCAGTTCTACTGATCCTACAGTTTGTGAAGATTCAGATGGAACTATAACGATAAGTGGTCTGCTACCGCAATTAGAATACGAGGTAAGCTACAATTTTA
>CALCSX010000399.1 GCA_937894165.1 uncultured Saprospiraceae bacterium
CAGAATTGGCGAAGATCTTTGATATTGCGAAGTCTACGATGTACTACTATGTGAGTCAGTTGAAGAAAGCCGGTTACCTTGAAAAAAAAGAGGAGGGTTTAGAGGTGATAGAAGAAGTATTCGATGAAGATGAAATAATGGAGAATTTGTTAGTAAGAGGATCGCATAGACTAATCCCAAATTGGAAAGTTGTGCGATTTGAACCAGGAGAGCCCATTCGGTTGAAGGGCAGTGGCGAGATTTTGAAGGGTTGTATATTCTATGATAAAATAGAGCACTGTAAGAATAAGCGTGAGCGGATAAAACAGGAGGTTAAAAGGGGCTTTCTAGTATTTGTATCGCCCTTTGCCAGTGGAGGTGCGAAGAGTTTGGATGAGGAATTCAGGAAGAGATTTATAAGGTGGTTTATGAAACGGCAGGAAGGAAAGCGGACAGGTTGATTTGAGGATAAAAATAATTAAAGTTTATAGATATGTTAAGGGCTGCCGGCAGATAGCGGGTTAGCCCTGCGCAAGATTGAGGGAAAAGGGTAGGAATTGGAGTTTCTAGGAGAAAAAGCATGATAAATTTATTAAATGGGATTGTGAGGGGATTAGGAAAGAGAAAGGATCAAGAGGAAAACGGTAAATTGGGATGAGTAAGCTAAAATTGTTCTCGATTTTCGAGATAATTGAATTAATTTGGACTAGAAAATTCTCGATAATCGAAAATGGAAATTGCCAAAGCTTATTTTTTCTCGATAATCGATAATATGTGTTTCCGAAGGAAGAACTTTTCTCGAAAATCTGTATTTATCCCCCAGCACCTCCTTTCCTCATCTAAATTTTACAAACAAACAATAAAACTCCCTATCAAATCCAACGATTACAACATATATAAATCATTGGGATTTTCAACTACCCTTCTTCATAACTCTCACTCATCATTATCCTACTCATCAAAATCATATGTAGCATTCATCTTCAATGCTATTGTATCCCCAATACTTGTCACATTTTTCACCGTAACCGTATTATCACCATTTTCTTTCAAGACGATGCTCAGTGTCAGTTCAGGATGAACCTCCGGATTGATAATCGCTAGAAATTTGATCTCCCCTGTATATTTCAACTTAAGTGTTTTACCTATAATCTGTGAACTGATATTTTTGATGATTTGTATCATACATACGCCCGGCGTGATAGGCTTTCCGGGAAAATGCCCTTTGAAGATATCATGATCCTTATTTAATCTTACATAGGCAGTATAAGTCGATGCTGACGAAAGATCGATCTTCTCTACCTTATAAAAATCCTCTAAAAGCATATAGTCTTTTGATATTCATCCAAAATTGTACAGCTTGTAAGCTACATATCCAATGTGTATGCCATACTAGCGATGACTCTGTCATGTTTTTTCACAAATGGATTGGTCTCATCCCACACATAACCCGCTAAAACTGCACAAATTTTACTTTTTACATCATTATTAACCTCTGGGTGGAAAAATAGTTTTTGCAAATTCCCGGTATACCACTCTTTTACATAGGAGGAAAACACACCAATCCCCCGTTTCATATAATCACTGTACTCCCGCTCCCAGTCCACTTCCTCCCCTCTAAGCTGGCGTGTTATCAATTTCGCTGACAACATACCCGATTCCGTCGCAAAGGCCACCCCCGATGAAAAAACAGGATCCAAAAAAGCCGAGCTATTTCCCGTTAAAGCAAAGCCCGGTCCATACATTTCTTTAACAGCACAGGAATAATTCTTTATTAACACCGCTTCAAAAAGAAAATCCAAATTCCCAAACCTTTCTCTGTAAAAATCTGAACTGTCAATCGCTTTTCGCAATATTTCATTGCCGTCTCCTGAAGCAGATAGCGATTCTATATATTCTGTCTTACCCACCAGACCCAAACTCGTCCTTCCATTAGAAAATGGGATCACCCACAACCATACTTCCCGCTCCAACACATCGAAAGTGATCAAGGATCCAAATTTCTCCGCAGGTCTTCTAACATCCTCCACATGGGTAAATGCCGATGAATAACCACTAATCAATGCCGGCGCATCCAAATTCAATAACCTCGGCAAAACCCGCCCGTATCCACTCGAATCTATTATAAATTCCGCTTCAATAATGGATTCTACTCCTGCGTGATCTTTCACCGTGACCGCTGATTTGCTCCCTTCAAACTCCACTGCCACCACCTCAGTCCTAAATGCAATATCAACTCCCTGCCGTTGCACCTCCCTGGCGATTACATTGTCAAAATCAGCGCGCGGCACCTGCCAAGTCCAATTCCAACCCTCTCCATATTTTTCACTGAAATCAAATATACATTTCTGCTCGCCTCGTATAAATCGCGCTCCCCATTTCTTCTCAAAACCCTCCTTCTCCAGCGCAGGAAGCAATCCCGCCTCCTCAAAATGATCCATCACCCTGGGTATAAGACTTTCTCCAACCACCAATCTGGGAAATTGCATCTTTTCCACCACTTTTACCTTGATACCATTTTTGTTAAGATAGGCCGCCGCAACGCTCCCCGAAGGACCCGCACCGATTACCAAAACTTCTACTTTTTCTTTTCTCATTGGGTCTTAGGAAAACATTATTATATTTGCAGAATGGTTGGCTGAATATCAATCAAAGTAACAAAATTATATAAATGATTGTACTTAACAAATTTTTGTCAATTAAAGATTTTATTCAAATTGTCAATCACAATCATAGTTTTACTATTGATCAGTCTATTCTAAGCAAAGTTGAATCAAATTTCAATTTCCTTCAGGATTTCTCTCGCGATAAGGTCATCTATGGTGTCAATACAGGCTTTGGACCCATGGCACAATATCTAATAAGCGAAGAAAATAAAATACAATTACAATACAATTTAATAAGAAGTCATTCATCAGGAACCGGAGCCGTAATTCCTGCTGCGCATATTCGAGCTGCATTGCTCGCACGCTTGAATTCTTTGTCGAAAGCAAAATCAGGAATTCATCCCGAGGTGATTCAACTTCTACAAAAAATGATACAAAACGATGTTCTGCCAGTCATTTTTGAACACGGAGGGGTAGGAGCAAGTGGTGATTTGGTTCAACTGGCGCATGTAGCATTAAGTCTAATTGGAGAAGGGGAGGTCTTGTATAATGGTGAAAGGAGAGATACTTCCGAAGTTTTCAGAGAATTGAATATTTCGCCTTTACAAATGCATATTCGTGAAGGGCTTGCCTTAATGAATGGCACCTCGGTAATGACAGGAATTGGCATCCTTAATTTCACAAACGCAGAGAAATTAATCCATTGGTCGGTTAATTGCGCTTGTTTAATTAGTGAACTCGTAAGAGCTTACGATGATCATTATTCAGCAGAATTAAATGAAGTCAAACTGCATCCCGGTCAGTCTGAAATAGCTAGACAAATGAGAGACCACCTTGCAGATAGCAGTCTCATTAGAAAAAGAGAGGATGATTTGTATTCCGGAAGATCAAAAGATACCATATTTAAAGAAAAAGTGCAGGAGTATTACTCTATTCGCTGCGTACCGCAAATTTTAGGTGCTATTTTTGACACAGTAATCCACGTAGGGGAAGTATTGGAAGATGAATTGAATTCCGCCAATGACAATCCGATCATCGATGACGACAGAAAACATGTATTTCACGGCGGAAATTTCCATGGTGACTATATCGCTCTTGAAATGGATAAATTGAAAATTGTCGTCACAAAATTAACGATGTTGGCAGAAAGGCAACTCAATTTTCTGCTCAATCCTAACAATAATGGAATTTTACCTCCTTTTATTAACCGAGGTATCCTGGGGTTAAATTATGGAATTCAAGGTGCTCAATTCTCAGCTACTTCCACCACCGCCGAAAGCCAGACACTTTCCAATCCCATGTATATTCACAGTATTCCTTGCAATAACGACAATCAGGACATCGTCAGCATGGGAACTAATGCCGCCCAAATGACAGCGCGCGTCATTGAAAATGCCTTCGAAGTGCTTAGTATTGAAATGATTGCTATCATTCAGGCTATCGCTCATACCAATATCGAAACCAAATTATCTTCTCATAGTCGAAAAATATTTGATGACCTTAGTGCTTTCATCCCCGATATAGTAGAGGATAAACCACTGTATCAACTAATACAACAAACGAAAGACTTTTTGAGGAAATAATCGAAATTCTATTTAATTAATTTATTTTTGCTCTGTCATTGGGGATAATATTACTCGAGGAAAAGAAAATCAGAATTCATGAAATGTGCATTAATCACAGGAGGATCCAGAGGTATCGGCAGAGCAATTTGTGAAGTTTTGTCGCGAGATACTGATTATCACATTTTGATCAATTACAACTCTAATAAGGCAGCAGCAGAAGAAACCCTTCAAAAAGTGATTGAAAACGGCTCAACCGGTGAGATTCTCGGCTTCAATGTAAGTGTCAAATCTGAGGTGGAGGAAAGTCTAAATAAGTGGCAGAACGCTAACCCCGACGCCGTCCTTGAAGTCGTAGTCAACAATGCAGGCATTACGAAAGACGGACTTTTTATGTGGATGCCTGAAGAGGATTGGAAGTCTGTTATCGATACCAGTCTCAATGGTTTCTATAATGTTACCCAATTTGCCATTCAAAAAATGCTGAGAAAAAGATTCGGAAGGATAGTCAATATTGTCTCCGTCTCCGGCGTTAAAGGCACTGCAGGTCAGACTAATTATTCTGCGGCGAAAGCAGCCGTAATTGGCGCTACGAAAGCCCTCGCACAAGAAGTGGCTAAAAGAAATATTACGGTGAATGCCATAGCGCCGGGCTTTATACGGACAGATATGACGACAGATATGAAGGAGGAAGATTTGGTGAAATACATCCCTTGCAACAGATTCGGCGAAGCCTGGGAAGTAGCAGAATTAGTCAACTTTCTCGTTTCTAAAAATGCAGCCTATATTACCGGGGAGGTGATCAATATTAATGGTGGAATTTATTCTTAATGATATGAGTATGAACAGAAGGGTAGTGATAACAGCCATGGGAATCCACTCCTGCATCGGCACGAATCTAGAAGAGGTGAAAAATTCGCTCTACACGGGACGATCGGGAATTATTTATGACCCGGACCGCAAGGATTTTGGCTTTCAGTCTGCCCTCACCGGTAATATTCCTAAACCTGAACTCAAATCCTTGCTCAGTCGCCGCCAAAGAATTAGCATGGGCGAGGAAAGCGAATATGCCTATATGGCAACCATTGAAGCGCTGGAAAATGCCGGCATCGACCAGGATTTTCTTGACAACAACGAAGTAGGTCTCATTTATGGAAATGATAGCGTTTCCAAATCAATTATCGACGCAGCTGATATTATGCGAGAGAAGCGTGACACCGTCCTCATAGGCTCCGGAGCCATCTTCAAGTCCATGAATTCGACAGTGACGATGAATCTGTCAACCATTTTTCGAACCAGAGGTATCAACCTGACTATTAGTGCTGCCTGCGCTAGTGGCTCTCACTCAATTGGTCTGGCTTATATGATGATTAAAGATGGTTTACAGGATATAATCATCTGCGGTGGAGCTCAGGAAGTGAATAAATATGCCATGAGTAGTTTCGATGCACTCGGCGTATTTTCGCCCGATGAGGATAGTCCCGAAGAGGCTTGCAGACCTTTTGACTCCTCCCGCAATGGCTTAATCCCAAGTGGGGGAGGGGCAACACTAATTGTAGAAAGTTACGAATCCGCTTTACAGAGAGGCGCTCCGATAATCGCTGAAATTTTAGGCTACGGCTTCTCCTCCAATGGCGGTCACATTTCAACACCCAATGTAATTGGTCCTGCAACCGCCATGGTCAGAGCAATTCAACAGTCGGGTCTTCAGCCGCACGAAATAGAATATATCAATGCCCACGCCACATCAACGCCCATCGGTGACGCCAATGAAGCGAAGGCTATTTTTGAAGTTTTTGGCGAGAAAGGACCTCTTGTAAGCTCAACTAAAGCGATGACAGGCCACGAATGCTGGATGGCAGGAGCCAGCGAAGTTATTTATTCTACACTCATGATGCAACACGCTTTCGTAGCACCAAATATTAATTTTAAGAATCCCGATGAAGATAGCGCCCGAATCAATATAGTAAATCAGACCTTGGACAGAAAATTTGACATATATTTGTCCAATTCTTTTGGATTTGGCGGAACCAACTCAGCCCTAGTATTTAGAAAAATGCAATGATTATGGAAATGAACGAAATTATCGAAAAGGTAAATGAAGTATTGGTAGACGAATTTGAAGTGGAGGTAGATGCCATCCATGCCGATGCTCCTCTTCGCGAAACCCTCAACTTGGACAGTCTCGACTATGTAGATCTCGTCGTAGCCATAGAATCCATCAGCGATGTGAAGCTTGGCAAAGAAGATTTCAATGAAGTAGTGACTTTTAGAGACTTTTATAACGTTCTCGAAAGAAAAATCAAAGAAAAAGTCTAAATGACACAATGGAGCGGCAAGTCCAAAGGGAATTTATTAGGTTATAAGATTTTTGTTTTTACCATCAGGAAGGTTGGACTTCGGTTTTCCTATTTCGTCCTTCTCTTTGTTGCTCTCTATTATTTTCTTTTCTCTTGGAAAACAAGTCGAAGTATCTTCAAATACTTTAGAGAAAGACATCAATTTTCACTGCTTTATTCGATTTATAGCGTCTACAAAAGTTACAATATTTTCGGACAGACTTTACTGGATAGAGTGGCTATTTCGTCGGGCCTGAAGGGCAAATACACCTATGAATTCGATGGCATAGACCTCATTAAAGACACGCTGAAGCAAGAAAAAGGCGGTGTTCTCATCAGCGCCCATATTGGCAATTTTGAAATCTCTGAATACCTTTTCGATCAGTTTGAGCAGAGCATGCAAATCAATGTCGTCACCACCGACTTGGAGCGTGCAGTGATCAAAGAATACCTCAGAAAATTCTCTATCAAGTCCCGTGCCCGCTATATTCTAATCAAGGACGACATGTCTCACATCTTCGAATTTCACAGAGCACTGTCAGAGAATGAATTCATTTGTATTACAGGCGACAGATATTTTGAAGGAGGCAAGCATTTTAGTAGCGAATTTCTTGGCAAAGCAGCGAACTTCCCCGCCGGACCCTTCATAGTGGGTTCCAAATTGCGATCCCCGGTGCTCTTTGTATATGTGATGAAAGAAAGAAATTTCCGCTACCACCTGTATGCCCGAGAAGCCAAGGTAGACCCTAAGAATCCCCAGGTTTTACTCGAAAGTTACATCGAAAGCATCAGCGCGATGGTGAAACGCTACCCCCACCAATGGTTCAACTATTTTGATTTCTGGAAAGCGGATCCTAAAGATTAATATGCTGGCGCAAATTTGTAAATTTGCCCAACTATAATTAAGATTTTCAAACACCAATGCTGGCGCAAGTTTGTAAATGTGCCCCCATTATTATAATAGATTGCTGGCGCAAGTTTGTAAATGTGCCTTACTGAGATCGGTATCTTTTATCAGGGCATTCCGCTGATTTCGCTAAATCATTTTCCCATATACATTCATATTTTTCTTAGCTCAACAGCGGCGGGCTATCCATGACTCCGCTATCGCTTCGGTGCTGCGCACTAGCTCCTTCGTCGCTATCATTACTATCCCTGATGCGGGGAAGATTCGTAAAAATCACATGTTTTTCAAAAAAATCAGATTATTACATTATTTTGGTATCGGTTAAGGTAGGAAAATGCGGAAGTGGGGGGATGATAGGGAAGAAATAAGTTATGAGTCCACTCCGAAAACCCGTTTCGTCATGAGAATGAGCGAAAAATTCAAGATCGAGTTAAAATTAGAAATATTCCGCAGGCGTAGCCGAAGCTACATTGAGGACAGATTTTTTCTTTTAACGAAAATATTGGGTTTTGTAGCCATTCGTAATAGAAAAGGGTTGTCGGAGTGGACTCAGCTATGCAACATGACGAAGAAATAGAATGAGGATCTAAAAGAATGAAATAAAAGAATTCGAAATTGATATGAGTAAAGAGCTGACCATTTCGCAGAAGCAAATCGAGAACCGGATTTTTAATATTCGAGGTCATCAGGTAATGATGGACCGTGATTTAGCTGAGATTTATCAGGTAGAAACCCGTGTATTGAATCAAGCTGTGAAACGCAATATTGATCGCTTTCCCGACAAATTCAGATTTCAATTAACCGAAAAAGATATAGGAGAGATGGAGTCGCAAATTGCGACCTCAAATTCAAGATCACAAATTTTGACCTCAAAAAAAGTGGAGCAAAACTTGAAATCACAAAATGTGATCTCAACTGAACACGGTGGTAGGCGTTACTTGCCTTATGCCTTTACCGAGCAAGGCGTAGCGATGCTCTCGGCTGTATTGCGCTCTGATGTTGCCGTGCAGATTAGTATTCAAATTATGGAAGCCTTTGTAGCAATGCGAAAGTTCATTGCTGATCATAGCGGATTACTTCAACGAATGGAAGGAATAGAGCGCAAACAAATTGAAAGCGACCATAAATTTGAGAAGGTATTTAAAGCTTTGGAAAGCAAAGATACGATTCCTTCGCAAGGGGTGTTTTTCGATGGACAGGTATTTGATGCCTACGAACTCGCTTCTAAAATCATTCGCTCAGCTAATGAAAGTATTGTGCTAATTGACAATTATATTGATGAAAATACGCTCACTCATTTAGCCAAAAAGGAGGCAGGTGTGAAGGTTCAAATTCTTTCAAAGAATATTAGCAAGCAAATGACACTCGACATGCAAAAAGCAAATGAGCAATACAGCCACTTTGAAGCCAAAGTCTTTACCCACAGCCACGACCGTTTTTTAATTATTGACAGAATGGAAGTCTATCACTTAGGTGCTTCGCTTAAAGACTTGGGCAAGAAATGGTTTGCTTTTTCTAAATTGGAAGCCAAATCGGTAGAAAGTATTATAAACGCAATAAAAGTATTGATATGAACAGCGAAATAATAATATACCAAAACCCAAACGGCAACATCAAAATAGATGTTCGCTTGGAAAATGAAACAGTTTGGCTTACCCAAGCCCAAATGGGGCAATTGTTTGGCAAGGACAAACGTACTGTCAGCGAGCATATTGGAAATTTATTTCAAGAAGGTGAATTGGATAAAAGTTCAACTGTCCGGAAATTCCGGACAGTTCAAACTGAAGGAACACGTGAAGTAGAGCGGGATATTGACCATTACAATCTTGATGTCATCATCTCAGTCGGCTATCGAGTAAAATCGATTCAAGGTACACAGTTTCGTATTTGGGCAACACAACGATTAAAAGAATATATCATCAAAGGCTTTACGCTCAATGACGACCGCTTTAAATCGGGCAGTTCAATGAACTATTTCAACGAACTGCAAGACCGTATCCGGGAAATTCGCTTGTCAGAGAAGTTTTTTTACCAAAAAATAAAAGACATCTATTCCACCAGTATCGATTATGACCCAAAAGATGAAAAGACGATAGAGTTTTTTAAAGTGGTGCAAAACAAACTGCTCTGGGCAATCAGTAAGCAAACCGCAGCAGAATTGGTGTACAGGCGTGTAGATGCCGGTTTGCCTTTGATGGGAATGCTTTCTTATGATAAGAAACAAGCCGATTCAGTGAAAAAAGCCGAAGTAAGTATTGCCAAAAACTATTTAGAAGAAGACGAAATGAAACTTTTGGGCTTGTTGGTAGAGCAGTATTTGGCATTTGCAGAGACAATGGCACAGCAACAAACGCCCATGTATATGAAAGATTGGATTGAGCGATTGGATAGCATTTTACAATTAAACGGCAGGGACTTACTGACTCATGCAGGCAAAATTTCACATAAAATGGCATTGGACAAATCAGCAGAAGAATACGAGAAATACAAACAACAGCAAAAAGTCATAGAGAAGGAAGCCAGTCTGAAAGAGTTGGAAGAGGATATTAAAAAATTGAAAAGATCGCATGACTGAACGCCAAAACATAGAATGGAAACAAAACTGGCACGATGACTACCTATAATGGGTCTGTGGTTTTGCCAATGCAGTGGGTGGCACCATCTATATTGGTAAAGGTGATGAAGGCAATGTGGTGGGTTTACCGGATTATCGGGCGCTACTTGAACACATTCCGCAGAAAATCCGTAATACGATGGGTATTATCTGCGACATAAACTTGCAAGAAGAAGCAGGTAAGAAATTCATCGAAATAAAAGTGAACCCCTATTCTGTCCCTGTTTCACTCAGAGGCAGGTACTATTACCGTTCAGGCAGTACCAAAATGGAACTTACCGGAGTGGAGCTCAATGAATTTTTACTCAAAAAAGCAGGCAAAACGTGGGATGATGTTATAGAAGAAGGAGCAGGCATAGCGGATATTGATAATGAGAGCATCAAAAAGTTTATAGAAGATGGCAAAGAGCAGGGTAGATTGCCCGACACTTCGGGTTTATCTACCCTGCAGATTTTAGACAAACTGCGATTAGTTGAAGGCAAAAAACTCAAACGTGCCGCCCTCATTCTTTTTGCGATAGACCCCAGTCGTTTCTATCCTAACGTCATTGTAAAAATTGGTCGCTTTGGATCAGATGGCTCAGATTTGAAGTTTCAGGAGATTTTAGAAGGCAATTTGGTTGATCTGCTCAATGAAGTTCAAGTTCAGCTAAATTTTAAATTCCTTACTCGACCTGTTGATTTTGCAGGAATGCACCGAATTGAGAAAGGAGAATATCCTGTGGCTGCTCTTCGAGAAATGTTGCTTAATGCTTTGGTGCATAAGGCCTATATGGGTGCAGCTATACAGATTAGAATATTCGACAATAAATTATCTATTTGGAATGAAGGACTATTACCCCCAGGATTGGATGTCAACAGCTTAAAATCTGACCATAACTCAAGACCCCGAAATCCAAAGATTGCAGATGCTTGCTTTAAGGCAGGATATATTGATACTTGGGGACGAGGTACACTAAAGATTATTAATGCTTGTAAAGAAGCTGAATTGCCTGAACCTGAAATCATAGAGAAAGACGGTGGAGTTGAGATTACCATTTATAAAGTTCCTGATGGTGGTCAAGATGGTGGTCAAGATGGTGGTCAAGTAGATAATCTAACTGATAGACAAAAAGAAGTTTTTGATCTTATTGTTGCTAATCCAAAGGTTTCAAGAAAAGAGCTAGCTGAACATCTGGGTATAAATGAATCTGCTGTTCAAAAGCATACTGATGCACTAAAAAAGAAAGAGTAATTGCACGAGAAGGCGAAACAACAGGACAATGGAAAATTACAGGTAAAAAATGAAATTCACAGAATAAAAATTTAGCGATTAAGTCGAGTGGGTAGAAGAATGCATTGTAATGAATGCCAAGTTTTTAGCTCAAATATCTTGACATTATATTTTAATTCATCAATACCATTAAAATTGGTGATGAATAAAAACCTTCGATGCTACATTTCCTAACGAACGTTCGTTAGCTAAATCTACTCATTTCCCTTGTCATATATAGAGACCAAAAACCTCTTTATTCCTATTAAAAATATCATACCGGAAAATCCGGGCATGTTGACCCACTAAATATTCACCCTTTCTACTCAGTATGAAGGACGCTATCATTTACTACACATTTTCCGGTTGTTAGCACTATAAGTGTAATGTTCCAGGTTTTTAGCAAGTAAATTGGCTAATTAAGGTGAGCTATTAGAAGAGTCCGGCATTTTGGAGAAATTCAGGGGGGTCGTAAATATATATCGTCCATAGTCATTAGACTGATCTTAGTCGTTACTAGTGACGTAAAAATCACCTGTTTTTACAAAAAATCAGATTATTACATTATTTTGGGAGTGGATAGGGTGGAAATATGAAGAGGAGGAGGTGATGTTACGTTTATAAATAAGTTGCCACCAATGCTGAAAGACAGACGAAACATCAAGACAGCAACGAAAACAGTTAAACAAACCTAACTTGTTAAAATCTATAATTTGATTTCGAAAAATTAGTGAATGGCTAAAAAGAAAAAAATAAATATAATGGTTGCCTCTACGGTTTATCAGAACCGTGATTTGCTTTTGCAAATTTGCGGCATTTTGAATAACTATGGCTACCACGTTATTAATTCGGAATATGGCACATTGCATCCGCCATTAGGAATGAACAATACAGATGCCTGTATAGCTGCCGTGGCAGAATGTGATATTTTTTTTGGTATAATTAATCCAATGTATAGCACAGGAATAACACACTTAGAGTTTCAAAGAGCTATTGCCATTGATAAACCACGAAGATTTATTGCTCATAGTTTTGTGACTTTCTCACGAAAATTGCTTGCTCAATATATGTATGCCGATGCAGACAACACACAACGCAACGATTTTGAAATTCATTCTACTTCTGTAATGGACAGTGTTAAGGTCATTGATATGTATAACGATGCAGTTCAAATTAATTTAGCCTATGAAGAACGGAAACATCATTGGGTGCAAGAATTTTTCAGACCAGATGAAGCGTTAAGACATGTTGAAACCTTGTTTCGTGATATTAAACGCGTATAAAGTGAATTAGCTAATTTAAAAAATCAAGCACTATGAAAACAGAACAACTCATAAAAGCTCTTCTAAAACAGGACGAAAGCGGACAGCTTGAGTTTAAAGAAGTTGTTCGTAAAGATGTTATTGGAAAAACCATTTGTGGTTTTTTGAATAACGAGGGCGGTCAATTACTCGTTGGTATTGACGATAATAAGGAAGTTAAAGGCATTAAAGACGCAGATAAATTGCAGGTTGAAATTGAACAATACCTCATTAAAGAAATAGTACCCGAAGCACCAGTAACGGTTTCTGTTGAGAATTATGGAAACAAACAATTGCTTTTAATCAAAGTTTGGGAAGGCTCAAAACAGCCCTACATTTTTAACGGTAGCATTTATTACCGAAGGAATGATAGAACTATTCAAGCATCATCAAAAGAAATTTCAGAATTAATCCATAAAAGACAAGTAACTGAAATTCATTGGGAGCGTCAAGCAGCTCTAGGTGTAGAATTAGAAGATTTGGATGTAGAAGAAATCAGAAAAACGATGAAAGCGGCCTTGTCTGACAATAAAATGAAAGACATCAAAAAGGAGCCACTTGAATTTCTATCGTACTATGGGCTTTTTCAAAATGGAAATTTCACGAATGCGGCTGTTATTCTTTTTGCTAAGAAGCCTTCACGGTTTATTCCTCAAGCAAGAGTTCGTGTTGCTTTTCTAGACCACGGAAAAACAGGCGATGTTTTTAAAGATGACCAATTGATAGAAGGTAATTTATTTAAAAACATTGAAGCCATTCAAAATTTCTTTGAAAAACATTTATCGTTTAGCCGAAAATTTGAAAACAACAATTGGAAACGGACAGATGATTATGTTTTTCCAATGGCGGCTTTACGTGAAGGCGTTATGAATGCCTTAGTGCATAGAGAATATGGTTTAGCTTCAAGTGCTTTATCAATTATTATATATAACAATAAACTAGAAATTACAAATAGCGGTAAATCTCCTTTCAAACAAAGCGAGTTAAAAAAGAACCATCTTTCAATGCCATATAATCCGGATATAGCACATATAGCTTTTCTTAGAGGTTATATTGAAAAGATTGGTAGAGGAACATTGAAAATTTTAGATGCTTGTAAACAGGCTGGTATTAAAGCACCTGTATGGGAAATTGGAGAACAAACAGTTAAACTAACTTTCTTTAGTGATGTAAAACTCGGTGGTGCTAATGAGGGTGTTAATAAAGGAGCAATTAAAGGAGCTAATGTAAGAGCTAATGAGGGAGCTATTGAGGGAGTAATTGAAGGAGCAATTAAAGGAGCAACAAAAGGAGTTAGAGCTAAATTAGCTAATCTATTAAGAGCAATTTCTGCAAATGAAGGTAATAGAGTTCCTGATTATAAAAAAGCTACTGGCTTACCTGACAGTAGTCTGGAAAGATATATTAAACTACTAAAAGATGAAGGACTAATAGAATTTAGAGGCGAAGCAGCTCATACAGGAGGCTATTATTTAACAAAGAAAATGAAATCAAAATTAAATAGTAGAGAGTAAAGAAGCTCTGGGTGTAAGTACTAACTTTTCAACTGATGACTGCCAAATAATCATGAATTTCACCTTCATCGATACGACTAAAACCCTCTGCTAATGTTGAATACAACCGTATAAAACAAAACCTCCCATCTGCACTACCTAATGAACGTTCGTTAGCTAAATCGACTCAATACTCTAGTCCTCTATTGAGAGTTAAGCTGGGTTTGCTGATAAGAGCTAATAAACTGAGCCGACTTTAGCTTAGTGGTTCGCAATCGGCTTCGCCTGCCATTAATGACAAAAACATGATACTAAGGGATCTAAATGAAATTTGATCAGGGGAGCAAAAATTCCTCAATATTTTGTTACTTTTGGAAAAATCCGGAAATATGGATACAGAATTTGATAAACAAGAACAAAGAATTGAGTCAATTTTTCTCAAGAAGAATAATGATAGTTCAAAGCAAACTGAAACTCTTGAAATTTACAAACGTTTTTTAGAGAAAAATTTAGATTTTCCGGTAAAATTAACCGGAATAGAGGATTTCAATTGGGAAGAGTTATATGTATTGGGACCGGGAGATAAAAAAGAATATGAGGAATTAAAAAAGACAAGACCATCATATACTGATATTTATAACTTGATTAGTATTGATGACCATATCGAAGAGGATTATGGCTTGTTTGCTAGAGTGACAAGGATATCTGATAGGAAACGATTTCTGATTCCTCTTGCTGATTTGAAAGCCGTTGATGATAAATCTAAAAATTATCAATTACTGGATGATTATTCAGTATGGTGTGTTAATTATTAGATAGTTGTGTTGCAATAGATACTATTTTAGTATAGCTCAAAAAACAGGTTCAAAAAGTATGGCAGGGTTGTCATCAGCAATAATGCACAATAATCGGCAAGTATACATATACTAAAATCGACAATTTCAAAAGATGACTTACAAGAGAACATCAACAGCTAATAGGCGACAATATTAAAATGTCAAGTTTTTAGCACCAATAACTTGACATTATATTTTAATTCACCAACACCATTAAAATCCTCTATTGGTGATGAATAAAACACCTTTGAACAGAACCTCCCATGCTACACTCCCTAACGAACGTTCGTTAGCTAAATCGACTCAATTCCATTGTCATGAGTAGAGAATAAAAACGTCATAAAACCTTTATAAAGGAAAATCCGGAGCATGTTGACCCACCAAATATTCACCCTTTCTACTCAGTTTGAAGAATGTTATCATTTCCTGTGTTCAAAGATTTATAATTAGTGGAACAATTAGGTTCGGGGATTCCCAGAATATTAGAACACTATGGCAAAGAGTCCTTTCAATTCACAGAATTTTTTTTGAGAATGACTTTTGTAAAAGGAATTATTGAAGAGGAAAGTGAAACAGGTGGTCCAATAGGTGGTCTAATAGGTGGTCTAATCGAAGATTTAACAGATAGACAAAAAGAGGTCTTAAATCTTATCAAAGAAGATTAAAAGCTTACTAAAAGAAGACTTGCTAATAAACTAGATATTAATGTTTCTGCTGCCCAGGGACATTTAGAAATACTTAAAGAGAAAGGAATAATAGAAAGAATTGGAGGTACAAGAGGTTTTTGGCTTGTTAAAGTTTTGGGAGGTGGGTGAAAATGATGTGCTTTAAAAAAATAAAATGGGGATATTTGAGCTGAATTCATTCCGGATGTAAATACTTAAATGGAATTCATGATAGTCGTTACTAACGGTTAACAAACTTCCTATTATTTTATAATTAGATAAAAACACTAATCTGAGTTCGAATAAGATGGAAATAGGCACAAGTGAGAGACTCAGGTGTGCAAATAAAAGTGTTAGTATAAATTTGAGAAATGGCGAATAGAAAGAAACGATTTATTTATTATTCCAGTCCAGAAAATTGGTTTCAAGCTGCTTTGGAATTAAATGACGCTGTCCAAGAACTTTATCTAATTCGTGAGAAAACCTATTATTACCAAACATTTCATTTTCACAGCGAAACTACAGTAAAAAGACCCGCTTGTTCACGTGCAACTTATCTCTTAATGTCGTATGCTTTAGAGAATCTATTAAAGGGAATTGCAGTCTTGAATAATCCAGAGTTAATAAATAAGGGGAAGATTGAAAAAGAGATTAAAACACATGATTTAAATAAACTCTCAAAACTGAATCGCTTTAGACCGAATAACATTCAAAAAGAATTCCAATCAATTTTATCTACACAATGTGTATCTAATGCTCGTTATCCAGTAGGATTAAATGAACAAATTGAATTAAGCGATCCTACAATTACTGATAATGACTTTTTGATTTACAACCATCTTTTTCAGAAATATAAAAAGTACTTAGCTGATAATTTCAATAAAAAAGGCTGGGAAAGCGGATTAAATGATCCGGATTTAAGAACAAAGCCAGGTGAATTTAAATATTTTGAAATATAATGTAATGCCAACAATGGTTATAAAACATAGTGCGGGCATTGTTTTCCGCCAGTTTGGGATTCTTATCAAACTTTTGTCTCTATGGACAAGTTCGCAGCTCCAACATGCCCAAAGTTTTATACTCGAGATCGTAACATGCAATTTTTGTATACCTCAAAATAATAACAATGCGTAAACCGACTGACTTTTGCTTTTTATGTCAAGTTAATTTAGCGAATAAGACCAATTCTCATATTTATCCTAAATTTCTTTCAACAAATTTTTTAGGCCCCAAAGGTACATCACGAAAAGGTTATGACCTAAGTAGTGACAAAATATTAGTTATTAAGCCTAAGGTTATACAAGACTCACCAAAAGAAGATTATATTCTTTGTGAAGAATGTGAAGCATATTTTGGTATACTTGAAGGAATTGCCAGCGACACATTTATAAATTGGCAAGCAAGAGTTGACAAAGGCGAATTTTCTTTAATTAAAGTCATTGACGGATTTAACATCGTTGAATGTAATTCAGCCGACAAAAAGACAATTCATTTATTCAATTACTCAATTTTTTGGCGTGTAAGCATTTCAAGTATTGACTTGTTTGAGAATGTGAAAATTGCCCAAGATTTTGAAAATGAATTACGAACAATATTGCTTAATTACAAACAAACAAAACGAGCAGACTATATTCGTGCAATAGCGGCGACACCAAATTTCAAAATATTTCCTACAGCAATTATAACTGCAAAATCATTTATTGATGAGACAGCTAATATGCTTTATTGTCCTTTTACATATGACCCTTATTGCATTTTGGTTGATAGATTTAGCTTGATGCTTTTCAAAACAGGAGACGAAATAAAACAGGATTTCATAAGAGCTTTTAGCAATATTAAAATAGACGACTGTCGGATGATAATCGTTTCACAACAATTGTGGCACGACACAATTTTGAAAAAATCATTTGAGCTTTTAGCAAAACAAGCAATAGAACGCAAGTCACAAAAAATGTAATTGCAGGCAATTGAACTGAGAATATTTTTCCTTCTATTTTCAAAATGCCTGACAACATGTAAATGTCCCTTCTTACACATATTTTAGTTCCTTTTAAATTCCAAAAACTAGATATATATAAAACAAATAGCACAATTCAAGCCTACATCCACAATTTCATTTCATCATAAAATCTTTTCAATCAAAAATTTTACTTATCAGGACTTAGAAGTGCAAAGCCTGAAGAGAGATGAGTGGAACGGCGAAACGGCTTTCCTTGTATGAATTTAGACAACGGCTTTCTGCAACTGAATTTGTTAAGTGGAAATTAATTGGTGTTAATAGCAATTTTAATTGCAATACTTTTTAATAAATTCGTATGCATTTGATTTCCCTAACTCTCCAGCTTTAGATAAATCTAAACAGCCTTTATCAATTTGATTTATTATTATTCTACATAATCCCCTATTAAAATAAGCCCAAGTATAATTAGGGTCTATCTCAATTATCTTAGAAAAGTCTTCAATAGCTCCTCTATAATCTTGTAATTTTGATTTATACTCTCCTCTTTTCAAATACGCATCTAAATATTGGGGGTCTTCATTTAATGCCATTGTTAAGTCTGAAATAGCTCCTATATAATCTTGTAATTTAGCTTTAGAATTTCCTCTATTTACATAAGCATCAGGTAACCTAGGGTCTATATCTAATGATTTTGTATAATCCGCTATTGCACCACGGTAATCTTCCAATTCTGCTTTAGAAACACCTCTATTTAAATAAGCATTTGAATAATTAGGTCTTATTTCAATTGCCTTTGTGTAGTCTAAAATAGCTCCAGTGTAGTTTAGTGAAAAGTATTTAAATAATCCTCTATTAAAATATATTTCTGCATGATTAGGATCTAGTAATATTGCTTGATTACAGTCCTCTATCGCTCCTGAGAAGTCAAGCAAATCACCTTTTAAAATGCCTCTCCTAAAATAAGCCTCCAAATAAGTAGGTTCAATTTGTATTGCTTTAGAATAGTCAGCAATAGCAGCCTTTTTGTCTTCATTTTCTGATTTAGAAAAACCTCTATAGTAATATGCCTTTGAAAAATTTGGATTTAATTTTAGAGTGTTAGTAAAGTCCTCTATAGCACCAATATGGTCCCCTAACATCATTTTTGAAAACCCCTCATTATAATACTCTTCTGCAGTTTGACCTAAAGCATTATTATTAAAACAAACAATTAGTATAAAAATTATCATTCTCATATTATGAACATTTAATTAGTACAAATGATATAAACTATTTTTAGTGATAATTCCATCAAAATTCTTCCATAGCTTGTTTAATTTGTCATAAGCTTACACTAAATAATAAATGAGCTTACTGTTGTTTGAGGCTTTGAAAAATTTATGTTTTTACTTGTCTATCACTTTGCGATTATTGTTATTATAATACTATATTGGCATTACACTTAAATATTTAGTATCAATTATGAAGAATAAGCATGATTAAGGAAATATGTACAATAGTGATTACCCAAAAAACTCTGATAGAAACTTTCCAAAAATACACACGAAGATTGAACCTTCTAATCAAAATTAATACATTATTAATATTTAGCAGCAAAATATTCTTAGTAATTAAACATTTGCTTGAAAAATTGACAAGAAAATAGTATTTTGCTGTGTTGTGTTGCATGAAATATTAGGTTTCTAACATTAGAATATTACTCTTTTATCTATAAAATGGTTATTTAATAAAAATAGGGTATCAGATAAATTATCCGATAATAAAATGGATAAGTGAAAAAAGACAGTTCAGTTGAAGATTATTTCCTCAAACTTCAATAATATTTTAAAACTTGGATGATGAAAATATTTTACATCTTAATGATATTAGTTTTGGTTATTGCTTCATGCAAAGAAAATCAACCCGAACCTCCTCAACTACCGGAACCAACTGAACTTTACAAAAAGTACAGAAATAGTGTTGTCCTTATCCAAAATTCCTACTATTTTAAAACGACACTAGATAATGGATTTGAATTCTATTATACGATGGAGAATAATACACCGGTATTTTTTGATACTGAAGAAGAAGCGGTTAAAAAGGTGGGAACAAAATATGGAACCGGATTTTTTATTTCTGATAAAGGGGAAATTGCCACGAATAGACATGTGATTTATCCGGATAAAGGAGAAGAGCTTGTTGGGGAATGGTTAAATAATTATTTCAGCGATATAAAATATAAAATTAATGTCGCAATAAACGAAAACCTCACCGAGCAAAGTAAAATCGTCGAATTGTACAACGAATACTATGAGATTTTAGATTATGAAAGAAGAAATTCACTTATAGCTGAGCATTCGATCAAAAAGAATGAAGCTCTGGAATTTGAGAAAATCTTAGCAGAATTGAACTTTAATTCTGAGAACACAACAACAGAATTAAAGAGAGTATTTCTAGGAATTGCATATGATGATACACACGTTACCTCGATTAATGATTTTAATGAATGTGTTGCAATTAAGAAAGCGAGTGAAGATTTAATTGATTTAGCCATTATTCAATTGAAAAACAAAAATACCCCTACCAATGTGGTAAATATATTTTCACTTGATAATTTACTAAATTTTGATAGTTTAAAACTCAATGATAATGTCTATATGATTGGGTTTAATCACGGAATATCTTTAGCTAGCACCAGTAATGGCATAAAATCACAATTTACTCAAGGAACAATTACTCAAGACCCGGATATTAACAGAATTTTGTACTCCATTCCTACCTTGCCCGGATCTAGCGGCAGTCCAATATTAGACAAATGGGGGAATCTGGTTGCAATCAACTTCGCAAAAACCGGAGATTACCAAGGATTTAGTTTTGGCATACCCGCTATCGCATTATCAAGTTTATATAAGTCACATTCACATATTGTGACAACAGATTATAGCACTACAAGACCAAATTTAACTACTACTGAAACAACATTATCGGTTGTTAATTATGAAAATATAATCCATGATTTTCTGCAAGCTGAGGAAAATCGAGATTTTGAAATTATTTATTCATATTTTTCCCCAAAATTCAGCAGGTATTATGACATAAATACTCCTAACTACTCAAAAATTAAAAATAGATATGAGCATTTTTGGAGTTTTATCTCTAATGCCAGAAATACTATTAAATCTATTGATAAGATTAACGATTACACTTATGACTTGTACACAAATTTTCAATACTATCATTTGAAAAAGGAAACTGAATTTAGTGTCGATAGTAGAGTAAGATTTTTATTTGATTCAAATGGAAAAATCGTTGAGGTTTATGGGGTTGAATGATTTTTAATCTAATTAATTCAAACATATAATAATCAAAATACTAATTTTTTGAAGGAGAAATCACTTTTTAACTACTAATTTTTACCTAAAGTATTTTCTCTCAGGATGTGTACAAAACTACCCCACCCTCAAACCGCACTAATAATCAATTTATTGTCTGATTAAATATATTGCTAAAAAAAAAACACCACATCCTTCAGTATGTGGTGTCTAAATATTTCTAAAAAATTTATCTCTTACAGACCAAATGCCGCCTTCACCTCATCCACCATATCCAACTTCTCCCATGTGAACAACTCCACCTCTCTCTCTATGCTATCGGAAGCGTCATTCCCAGGTCGCACAAATGTCTTAGTAACTACTTCGTTTTTCCTACCCATGTGACCATAAGCTGCTGTCTCGGAATAGATAGGATTTCTCAATTTCAATCTCTTTTCGATAGCGTATGGTCGCATATTGAACAATTCAGCTACTTTTTTAGCGATTTCACTGTCACTAACATTCACCTTTGAAGTGCCGTAGGTATTCACATAAATTCCGCATGGCTCAGCGACACCGATCGCATAAGAAACCTGAACTAAAATTTCATCCGCAACACCTGCCGCTACAAGATTTTTCGCTGCGTGACGCGTAGCGTAAGCCGCAGATCTGTCCACTTTCGAAGGATCTTTACCGGAAAATGCTCCACCACCGTGCGCACCTTTCCCGCCGTAAGTGTCTACGATGATCTTTCTCCCTGTCAATCCGCTATCTCCGTGTGGACCTCCGATCACGAAGTTCCCGGTCGGGTTGATGTGGTATGTAATATTTTCTTTGAATAATTCCTGTACCATTTCATTGCAAGAAGCTTTCACTCTCGGTATCAGTATATTAATAACGTCTTCTTTGATTTTCATCAACATCTTTTGCTCAGCTTCCTTCTTGCTCTTCTGATCAGAAGATGCCGGCAGCTCAAACTCATCATGTTGCGTGGAAATAACAATGGTGTCAATTCTCACCGGCTTGTGATCTTCATTGTATTCGATGGTCACCTGAGACTTCGAATCGGGTCTCAGATAAGGCATCAAATGATTCTCCTCCTTTCTGATCTGCGCCAATTCCTTCAAAAGCTTATGACTCAAATCCAAAGCCAATGGCATATAATTATTCGTCTCGTTGCTGGCATATCCGAACATCATCCCTTGATCCCCTGCACCCTGCTCTTCAGGATTTTCTCGGTCAACACCCTGATTGATATCCGGCGACTGCTCGTGAATGGCACTTAGCACCCCGCAAGAGTTCCCTTCAAACATATATTCACTCTTCGTGTAACCAATTTTATTGATTACATCTCTAGCGATCTTCTGTACATCGAGATAGGTATCGGATTTCACCTCGCCCGCCAGAACCACCTGTCCGGTAGTCACTAATGTTTCACAAGCTACCTTAGAATTGGCATCGAAAGCGAGAAAATTGTCCACTAATGCATCTGAAATTTGATCTGCAATCTTGTCAGGAT
Source organism: uncultured Saprospiraceae bacterium (assembly GCA_937894165.1). Taxonomy (GTDB): domain Bacteria; phylum Bacteroidota; class Bacteroidia; order Chitinophagales; family Saprospiraceae; genus CALCSX01. Next base: position 22,324 of record CALCSX010000399.1, read on the forward strand.
GCCCTTCTGAAACGGACTCCGATGTAAATAAATATGACATTCTTTAAATTTTAATTTTAAAAACAGACAAAAGTAACAAATGTGATGCTTATAATACTAATTTAGTTATATTTAAAACTACTTAGTGGTAGAAGAAAACTACCTCCCACCAACTCTCTGATAAGAAAAGTCCAAGGACAAGGCTTTCGAAGTATTTGGAACTAAGGAGTTTATAGAAAATAAATGACTGATTCAAATACGAGAGTAACGCAGTAATTGGGCTTTTCTTGCAGAGATTACTTTGCATTAATAGAAAATAGGGATCTCTGTTCTATAAACCCCTCCAATTTGTCCCCCGCTTCCACCTTTCCTACTCCTGAGGGTGTGCCTGTGAAAATAATATCTCCCTTCTGCAAGGTAAAATATTTCGAAACATGGCAAATAATTTGGTCGATAGTAAATATCATGTCCATCGTATTTCCAATCTGGACAACCTGATCATTTTTCTTCAGAGAGAAGTTTAAATTCTCCAAATGAAGATCCTTTTTCTGCAAAAATTCACCCACAACAGCCGAATTATCAAAGCCCTTCGCAATTTCCCAAGGCAATTTCTTCTCCTTCAAATCATTTTGCAAATCCCGCGCCGTAAAATCAATCCCCAATCCTATCTCATCGTAATATTTGGCAGCGAATCCCTCTTCTATGGCCTTTCCATTTTTAGAAATTCTAACCAAAAGCTCCACTTCATACTGCAAATTTTCAGTAAAATAAGGCAAATAATAAGCGCCATCCCCTCTAAAAACCGCAGTGGGCGGCTTCATGAAAATAACAGGTGCGGATGGCACCTCATTATTCAATTCGCGAGCATGTTCTGCGTAATTTCTTCCAATACAGAATATTTTCATAGTTTCTTTTTTTGTGAGTATTTTTCGAAAACACCTTTCTATTACGAAAAGGGTTTTCGGAGTGGACTCATTTATCAATATTATTAATATTTCAATGAAGTGAGACCTGTCAAATCACGCACCTCTTTCATCGTTTCCTGCGCTATCCCCCTGATTCGCGCAGAAGAAGCGGTAATTTGCTGTTTGTACTCCTTTTTATTCTCTATTATCTCCTTAAATTTAGCTTGTATCGGAAGAATGAGTTTTTCCATGGCCATGACCACTTCTTCCTTCAAGTCTGAATATTTCAATTGATTCTTCAGATCCAAAGCCGTCATCTCTTCCACCATTTCATTTTTTCCGCTCGCCTTCAATATTTCAAATAAATTTTTCACTCCCGGACTTATCCCCTCTTCTGTCCCACTAGCTGTCACAGCAGATTTGATTTTCTTCGTTGTAATATTGAAATCCTCAAATAGATTGATATAATGCTTGTCCCCAAGTGATTTACTCATCTTTTTGGTCGGATCAGCCAAGGACATTACCTTCGGCAGATTGGTATACAATGGCTCCGGCGCATTAAAATACTCCTTACCCATCAATCTGTTGAATCGCTCCGCAATATTTCTCGTCAACTCCAAATGCTGCTCTTGATCCTTTCCAACAGGGACGTAATCAGCCCTATAAATCAAAATATCCGCCGCCTGAAGTATCGGATAGAAAAGCAATCCTGCACTTACAAAAGCTTCCTTGTCTTTCTCGCCCACCTGCTGTGATTTATCCTTGAATTGAGTCATTCGCATCAACTCTCCATAAGAACAATTACACGCCATTATCCATGAAAGTTCAATATGCTCCGGTACTAATGATTGAATAAACAAATTTTTTGGATCAACGCCACAAGCCAATAACTGAAACATGATTTTCCAGGTGTTTTCTCGCAGCTTTTTCGGTTGGTAAGGCATCGTCATGGAATGATTGTCCACAACTCCATAGATACAATCGTAATCCTTTTCAAGATTCACCCAGTTCTCTATAGCGCCAAAATAATTACCTAAATGGAGATCACCCGTAGGCTGAATGGCTGATAAAATTTGTTTCTTCTTTTCCATTTTATTTATTTCTAATAGTTGCTATCGCTGAAATTTCAACATTGACATATTTGGGTAGCGCACACACCTGCACCAACTCGCGCGCAGGGGCTGTGGCAGCAGGGAAAAATTCCGCATAAATGGCATTTATCCTGCTGTATTGTTCCATATCTTTTACGAAGACGGAGCATTTCAACACATATTCCATCCCGGAACCTGCTTCCTCCAATATGGCAGTAAGATTATTTAAGACCTGTCTTGTCTCCATTTCGATGTCCCCCACGACTAATTCTCCATTGGAAGGATCGATAGCGATCTGACCACTGACATAAACGACATCATTGTGTACAATGGCTTGATTGTAAGGGCCGATGGCGGCAGGTGCTTTGGCTGTTTTAATAATTTTCTTTGACATAATATATTGATCAAATTAGTTAACACAAAAAGCCCCGCATATGTGAATATGGGAGCTTATTATTTCTGTAACTACTCACGTAGATGCTTTCAAAGATAAAAATAGTTTATTTTTCGTCAGACGAAGATGCTTTTCGCGTTAATAGCAGCGCTATTGACAAGAAAAGAGATGAAGTATCACGGAAAATAAACATTTTTGGATAGAAATTGATCATAAGTGAGTAGGTACATTTTTCAAGAGCATTGGAAGTGTGGAAATTTATTCTACCTCTTCAACGTCTACATCTTCAGCACCTTCTATTACCATTTTGCCTTTGTAATACATGCTTCCTTCCACCCAATATGCTCTGTGCATAAGGTGTTTCTCTCCTGTTGTTTGACAGGTAGCAAGGGTCGGTGCAGACGCCTTATAATGCGTTCTTCGCTTTCTTTTTCTTTGCTTCGATATTCTCGACTTCGGATGTGCCATTATTACACTTTTTTATTATTGCTATTATTATTCCTAAAAATTTATATCCTTCAAGACATTCCAGGGTGATTCTCCTCCTTCTTCATCATCATCCTCTCCTCTGTATTTGATTTGATCCAATTTATCCAGAACCTCATCATTGCAGGGAGCATCTTCATCACTCTCGCAGTCATAAACCTTGCTGATTGGTATTGACAAGAGGATGTATTCGTAAATGAATTTGGCTACATTCAATTCAGAAGTGAAAGGCGTTATATAAATAATGTCCTCCTCTTCTTTCTCTTCTGCTCCATACTTCACTACCATCTCTTGTGTGCCTTCGATGGGAAGTTTTATTTCTTCCAAACATCTGTCGCAAGGTGTTAAAATATGCCCGTCAAACTTTATTGTCAGGTCAATAATGCCTATTCTCTTGTCCACTTCGAAATCCACCTTGAATTCTCCTTTTTGGACTATCGTTGAATGAAAATATTCAAAAAAATCGTCCTCTAAATCAAATTTATATTGGTGAATCCCAACATTCAAACCCTTAATAGGTATCGTAAATCGCTTTAAGTCTTCCATCTTTTAAAAGAACTGTTTTTAAAACGGAGTGCAAAGTTATTAAATACTTTGGCAATAGCCCAACATTTATTCAAAATTATTGCTCCATTTCAGTTAAAAATCCTGCTTGCCCCATCTAGACAAGCAATTTCCCGCTATTCCATCACCAATTCATTCCTGGAATTGTGAGCTTTATATCTCCCTTTCCCAAATCTCGTGCCATTAAACACCTCATTTTTTCGCATTTCTACCTGCTGCTCTTCCGGTAAATTTGTAAAATCGGAACATTTAACAGAACAACAATCACTGTACTTTTGTGCGCAGGAATCACACTGAATGAAGAGTAAGTGGCAGGCATCGTTGGCACAATTTTTATGCACATCACAGGCTTCCCCGCATTGGTGGCATTGTGCAATCACATCTTCGCTAATCCGCTCGCCAAGTCGCTCATCGAAAACAAAATTCTTGCCTTTAAATTTGTTCGGCAAGCCCTTGACATTCACCTGTCTTGCGTATTCTATTATTCCCCCGTTCAGTTGAAATACATTTTCGAAACCCTTGTACTTCATATAAGCTGAAGCTTTTTCACATCTGATTCCACCTGTGCAATACATCACTATATTCTTGTCCTTGTGCTCGGAAAACTGCTCCGCAATGACAGGCAGTGACTCTCTAAAAGTCTCCACATCCGGCCTGACAGCCCCTTCGAAATGCCCCACTTCGCTCTCATAGTGATTTCTCATGTCGATCAGGACAGTATTTTCATCCTCTGTAATTTTATTAAATTCCTCAGCGTCTAGATGCTTGCCCATGCTTGACACTTCAAAAATATTCTCCTCTAGTCCATCGGCGACGATCCTCTCGCGAACCAATATTTTCAACTTGAAGAAGGATTTTCCATTGTCCTCTATCGCAATATTGAGTCGGATGCCTTGGAGGAAGGAAATTCCCTCCATAAAATCATGAAAATCCTCAAATCTATCCTCCGGAACGCTAATTTGCGCATTGATCCCCTCCGCAGCCACATAGACACGACCCAGCACTTCCAACTGTTGAAAATGAAAGAACAAGTGATCTCTAAAAAGTTGAGGATTGCCTATGCGATGATAGGTATAGAAGGAAATTGTCGTTCTCGCACGACTGTCTCGCTGGAGGAGCTCTCTAAGCACCTCGCGGTTGGTAACATTATACAGTTTCATTTCAAATGAGTTTACTGGGTTTAAAACAAGTTGCAGGCTTGCGCGTGCAGTAAACATTAAGGGTGCAAAGATAGGGGTTTTTGGGGAGAAAGAGGAATAAGATTTTTGATAAAATATTAAAAGATTTTCCTTTATTAAGTTTCAGAATATCAATAGATCTTAAATTCGAATTTTATATTCTTGTTTTAAAGGTTAATCTAATATTGTCCAGTTTTCGTCTCTTTCTTCTTCCCGTTTTGGAGACCTTACATTCTTTAGCATTTCTATTTTACAGGCTCCGAGTAAATTAAAATTCGCTTGTGCCTGTCTAAGAGATACACCATTGGCTCCGCCTTCATAATCGCGATTTGCAAGTTGAATCGGATCGTCTTCCCAAGAACAAACCGGACAAATGAGGTATGTTCCATCTGGTTGAACATCAAAAGTTTTATAACCACAGCAAGGGCAGGCAAAATTTTCCATTTTTGTATTGTAGACTAACTTACTACTTGTTTTTCTGCAATTAATTCGTACAAGAATTCAGGAGCCAAATCTGCACCGTTCGGCCATTCCAGTGTCCAACTCTTTAATTTAAACTGCCTAAAATAATTTTTCTCTTTTAAAGCTTCGAATATTGGACCTTTAAGTTTGTTTTCTAGATCCACAATACCTTCAGTCCCGTCATTAAATTTTAATAAGATTTGGAAATCTTGTTGGTAAACTGCTTTAATTATCCAGATATTTTTCATCGCAACCTATTTCTTACTTTATTTTCAACTCAATAGACAATCCCAAGGCATTTGCTACCATAGCAAAATTGGACAAGCGAATATCTTCACCATTTTCAATCCGTGAGATGTATGGTCTTTTCTTGCCAATTTTCTCAGCTAAAATTTTTTGGCTCATATGAAGTTGCTTCCTGCGATTTCTAATGATTTCTCCAAAATAGTAAGAAAAAGCTTCTTCTCGGAATTTTTCTCGCTCCTTTGATCCTTCTTGACCAAATCTCTCGGAGAGAAGCTCTTTTGCAGATATTGACTTTCCCATAATTATTATTGTTCTTCTATAGTAGATAAGGTATAATTTTCATTTTTATACTAATTTAAATGTAACGAATTAGTTACTAAATAGTTCCAATTTTCTTAATTTTTTAATGACTTCTTTTTCCTAAAGTTTGTACTGCATGAATCAGTTAGGAATTCTTATTACTCGAACACTCCCTCCTATTTCCTAAACCTCGAATCAAATTTGAAATCTTTTACCTCAATCAACTTCACCATACAATAATCAGCATGCCTGCAATTCAAGATATAATTGTGAGCGCTGTGAATAATACAGCTAGGGACTTTTAGTGCCACCGTTTCCCCTGCTCTGACCCATTCACTTCCTATTTCAGTAAGAACTGAGGGAGCCGGATAATCCAACCAATTTTTAGGCAGATCTTCTATTTTAATTTCGGTAATGAAATGATCAGGTATTTCCAAGGTTAAAATAACAAAATCGGGGACTAACATGGGAGGAGTATGAACAATAGTTTCCAGAAGTGCAATCTCTTTACTTTCTCCGGTGTATAAAACAGGAACACCTTTCTTATTCCATCTGCCACCAAAAAGGGCAGCCCCTGAGCCGGAAAGATCTTTCGCATATTTTTTTCCGGTAATTCTATACACCAACATAGCTTAGCTGTATACTCCGTGTTCAATTCTACCTAAGATATTATTTATCTTAGAAATTCCTTCGGGTATTTCAATAAGCTCTTGTGGTAGCATCCCACCGAGGGAAGGATTAGGTAAATTCAACCATTTAAAGAAATTGTCTTTAGAACCAAAAACCTCTGTTCCGTGCACGAATAAGTCCGTTATTTCAAAGAGTTTAATGGATAAATTCCGTTCTAAATTTTTGTTGGCTTTCGTCCATCTATATATAGAAGGTTCAGAAACATTTAGCATTTGCGCTGTGGTATCTAAGCTAAGATCATAGTAGGTCCTAAAATTTTTAATGGCATTAGCATTTAATCCTTCAGTAGCTAATTCAATAAAATCATAAGAACTTTCGACATTTGACCGAACATATTTTTTACCCAAGATCTTCCGTATTTCTTCGAAATGGTTTGTTGATATATCGCAATCCTCTCTCATTTGATAAAATATTTTATTATATGAACGAATTTAGCACATATTTATTAAAAAAACAAGATTTTTCTAAATAATTTCCAAGATTTTCTCTATTCGACCCAAGGTGCCATCAATATTTCAATATATTTCTCGAAATTCGCGAGATGCAAACTATAACCTTCCGCCTCATTGTCATTATCGAGAATCCATACCACCCTAAATTTACTCTTCTACCTTCCCCAACAGCTCCTCCATCACTTTACTCATCCTTTCAGAATTCAGCTCCTCCAAGATGATCTTTTTCTCGTTGACGGTAAGCTGCCAGCTCAGTGAAATCTCATTATCCAGCCTTATCAAAGGAAAACTAACAAAATCCAGATCGAAATCGATCCAATCCTGCGCGAAGGACAGCAAAAGAGACTTTGAAAAGTACTGATAATTGTAAAAACTGGTAAAAACACCCCCAATCGGCTTGATCAAACTATAAATTCTGTTCGTTTGCCGATCTTCCAGAATGCCGATGTCATCCATTTTGTCCGCTTTCATCCGCACAATGGTCACCCCCGAAGTATTTTCAGCCAGCCAATCTTTGAATTCATACAAAAATCGCAAGGTCATGCTAAAACCTTCATTGTCTCTGGCTCCTGCATCGATAACCGACCTTGATGGATCGGAGGGCAAGGAAACCAATGGAGTGATATAGGGAAAAGTAGCACTCATTCGAAGCGCTGTCAAAAATCTAAGATTCCCGGCATCCTGATCAGCAAAAAAACGGCTCAACTCAACCCCATCCAGATCATGTGAGAAATTAACATTATAAGGATTTTTATTATAACACATAAACGACAAGCCCATCGGCGAAATAATCAATCGCCTTCCATCCTCCACAATCGTCGGAGAAAGTAAAAGAAGAGGTATTTCGCCCCGCTGCTCCGGCTCAGCATAATCTCTCAATCGTTTAGTGAAAATACCGTGTAAGTTTTTATTCAGCCGCTCCTCAAAAGCATAGCCGCGATCGATTTTATACTTATAATTCCCATCTTTCAAGCGCCGCGTTCTAAAAAACAAGTCATTGACAGCGTAATGAAAGGCAACGGGATTCAGTAGATCCTTTCCCATATTGTTCAAATGTATTGGTGAGTTTATGGGAGCAATTGAATTCAGGCTATCCATCAATAGTAATTCCCGATAGTAGGCCGCCCCTATCATCCCCCCTGAAGACCCCGAAATCATAAACGTATTGTCCATAAAATTGCCCCCACTCAAGCTATCCAGCCGCTGCATCAGAGCAAATGTCCACAAAGAAGCTCGCAATCCACCACCACTGGAATTGATAAGAATCATCCTTGGTTTACCTCCCTCGCTGCTCTGCCGGCTCTTCCAGTTTTCAAGTACCTCCAGCATTTCTGTTCGATCGCGATCATAAATTGAGTCGGTGACGAAGGTTTTTAAGCGCTCATAATTGTATTCCGCAGGAGGGACAGTGTAATTCATACCAAATGCGGGGTAGGTTTTCGAGAAAATATCGAATCCACTGACATAATTAAATAAAATCAACCCTAAAAGTCCTATACTTATTGACCAGGTCTTAAAACGGGAATACAAAGCTCCGGTCACCATCAAATACATAGTCAAAAGCAGTATTAAACTACCTCCCGCGGGCAAGGTAAAGGCCTCCACAGCGCTGAAAATACTTAGCAATAGTAGACAAAGAAATATCAACAAGAAAAAGATGGCTGCATTTACATGATGTTGCTGCAAAGTATCCAATAATAACTGCCTGGGATAATGCCGAACATCGCGGATAAGACGATATTGCATTTTACTGTTAAAGTAAGTCGATACTCCCGGGTCAAAATCAGTTCTTCCTTTTCTTATCTCATCCTTATTGATGATGACATTTAGCGCTTTCTCAATCCGATTTTTCAATTTGGGATCGGTAATTACCAAATCTTTTGTAGTAGTGAAAAAGTAGGTAAAAGCGAGTGCAATAATAATTATACTGCCCCCATAAAGTGCTCCAATATTCAGAAAAGTTTCAAAGAAAGATATGTGGTTCTGATAGTGACTGCGAGCGATCATCACCGTATAGAATATGTAAAATAAAATCGGAATAATGCTATTATTAATACTGAAAGTATAAAGCGGGCGGTTAAAAGTGGCCAAAAAAGGAAATCGATAGGAGTAAAATATATAACTGGCAATATGATATGCCATGATAAAGAGTCCTAACATGACGCCTATAATCAGAAAACTCAAATAATTGACCTTTTCTAAGTATATCGGACTCAAAAACAAGTGGTACATCCCAATGGGTCGCAGCACATAGCCGCCCACCATGCCAAACAAAAACAGCCAAAATAATAGTAGCAAAAGCGATCTCCGGAGATGAAGAAGTAGTAATTTAATAGGAAAAGACTCGGACAACTCTAGTCTGAGTTCATTGAAATTCTTCATGCTTTAACCTTCATTGACTATTGTTGGATGCCAAAGAATAAATTTACAGATTTTATTTCTATTGTAACTACTCACGTAGATGGTTTCAAAAGAAAATAAACATTTTTGAATTGAAATTGATCATACATGAGTAGTCACATTCTATTTAGCTCTTTCTGAAATTATTATTTTTCGAGATCTGGACATAGTCATTCATAACAATTACAAAATTTCATTCAGAAGGGAAATTAATTTACTTAATTGAAATGAGGTCGTTAAGTTGAATTGAGGTCACTGAGCGTCGAAGTGCCGGATTATGAATAAGACTCCAATTTCAATAAATCAGCTCTATTCCAATGTTTAAACGTCTTGACCTCGTTTATTATTTAAGGGTTTTTAATTCTCCAGCCGGCGTTTCGACTCCGCTCAACGACCTCGTTAAATAATATGATAAGCATTTGTGATCCTTCAGTCGGCGTTTCAACTCATAACTTTGTAAAGTGTTAAATTTGTATTTAAACCATTTAGGAGTTAAGGGTCATTAAGGTTTTCATTAAGTTCTTTTAAAAAAACGTGTTTAGGGTTCAATCCAAATTATTAATAAACGAGCGATATTCCGGTGGCTCAGTGCGGTTTTCAAGACGGTTCCTGAGCTGAGCCAAAGGGGAGTCGAAGGGGA
>CALCSX010000400.1 GCA_937894165.1 uncultured Saprospiraceae bacterium
TTTTAAAAAAGCGTGAAAAATTGGTAATAGATGCACTATAAAATTCCAAAATAAGGTTTTTTTCAATAAAAATTTAATTTATATCTTTCAAAAAATCAAGGCAATTCTCAATATTTATTTTTTTGTAAATTTTTTAGAAACTGTCTTATCTTTTATCCCCAAGGAATAATTATAGAATCCTTCCCCGCTTTTCACACCCATATTACCGGCAGTTACCATATTTACTAATAAGGGACATGGAGCATATTTAGGGTTTCCGAAACCTTCATACAATACATTAAGAATAGAGTGACAAACGTCAAGACCAATAAAATCCGCTAGATGTAAGGGTCCCATAGGATGAGCCATACCCAACATCATTACCGTATCAATTTCCTCCACACCGGCAACACCTTCATACAGAGAATAAATAGCTTCATTGATCATAGGCATTAAAATTCTATTGGCGATAAAGCCTGGATAATCATTCACCTCTACGGGAGATTTACCCAGGTCGCTTGATAGTTTCATTATCCAATCCGTGGTTTCATCACTTGTAGAAAAGCCTCTTATAACTTCAACAAGTTTCATAACAGGAACCGGATTCATAAAATGCATTCCAATAATCTTGTCAGGTCGAGAAGTGACAGAGGCTATTTTAGTTATTGATATGGAAGAAGTATTGGTGGCTAGAATGGTCTCTTTGGGTGCTATTTCATCCAAATTCTTGAAAATTTTCATCTTCAAATCTATATTTTCAGTCGCAGCTTCAATAATTAAATCGACAGCAGATGCTTCTTTGATATCTACAGTCGTTTTTATGCGAGATAGTGTATCCTGCTTATCCTGCTCACTTATCTTTTCTTTTGAAACCATTCGGTCCAGATTTTTTGATATTGTACTAAGACCTTTTTCAAGTGCTACTTCAGAGATATCATTTATAAAAACATCATGACCTTTCATTGCAAAAACATGAGCAATTCCATTTCCCATTGTACCTGCACCGATGACTGTAACTTTCATATATAATTTTTTTAATTATTTTGATAATCTTGAATGACAATGCTGAAAAATCTGCATTTTATCATATTTCCAAACCGCAAAGTTGGAATAAATATATATTTTCCCCAAATCATAAAGAATAAATGTTAAAATGATTTGCTTAGGTCTAAATATAAGTTGTTATTTAGCTCTAAATATATTAATATTCAAAAAATTCCAAACAATGGAAAAATATCAGATGATTGCAGATATTGGTGGGACCTCTTCAAGATGGATTTGGTTTAATGCTAATTCAGATTTTGAATATAGAACTGCCGGATTTAATCCTTTACTAAACAGCTGGGATCACCTGGAAAAAATCATCGCAGAACTGAGTCAGAATATAAATGTAGATTTAGAATCTATTGACATTTATGCCGCCGGTTTTATAAATGCCGATCAAAAAGATCATGCCATTCGAATTCTTCAAAAATATTTCTCCTTTAAAAGCATTACTATCCAATCTGATATTATGTTAGTGGTCAATGCCAGTCCAAAATCGGACAAAAAAGTAGTGCTAATTCTGGGAACAGGTTGTAATTCTATCTACTGCACCCCCGAGAGTAAAATTAACATAGCTCCTCCACTAGGATTTGCCTTGGGCGATGACGGAAGTGGTGCCTACTTTGGTCGTGCTTTGCTTCGTGCCTATTACTATGGACACCTTGAGGAAAGTCTTAGTAAAGCTTTAGAAAAATTTCAGGATATGGACAGGAATAATTTGTTACAAAAAGTTTATAAGGGGGAGGCTCCTTCAGCATTCTTGGCATCATTTTTTCCCTTTATTATTCAAAATAGACAACATGAGCAAATTGAAAGCTTAATTGAATCAGGATTAAAAGACCATTTCGTAAATATTGTCAGGTCCTATCCAGGCGATGCTAACTACCATTACTCCGGGAGTGTTGCATGGCAATTGCGGGATTATTTAAGATCTTTATTCGCAGAAAATGGATTATATTTGGGCGAAATTATAGAAGAACCACTTCAGGAAATATTAAAACAAAGACGAAAAAATGACTAAGAAGATAACCAAAATAGGCGTTTTTACATCCGGCGGCGATGCTCCCGGAATGAATGCTGCCATTAGAGCGGTGGTAAGAACGGCTGCCAACTACAATGTAGAAACAGTTGGCATATTGAGAGGATATGATGGATTGATAGGAGGACATTTTATGCGTTTACAAAAACAAGATGTAAGTAATATAATTCACAGAGGTGGAACTATCCTTAAAACGGCGAGAAATGAAGAATTTCGAACGAAAGAAGGCCGCGCTAAGGCTTACGAAAAACTGATGAAGGAAGGAATAGATGCCCTTATAGCATGTGGGGGCGACGGGACATTTACAGGAGCGAAACATTTTAGCGAAGAGTTTGACATTCCGGTCATGGGAATTCCGGGCACTATAGATAATGATTTATATGGTACTGATTATAGTATTGGATTCGACACAGCGGTGAACACGGCTGTTGATGCTGTTGATAAAATTAGAGATACCGCTGACTCGCACAATAGAGTTTTCTTTATTGAGGTAATGGGGCGCAACAGCGGTTATATCGCTTTATATACCGGAATTGCAAGTGGAGCAGGAGCCATTATAGTGCCTGAAGACAAAGAGACGATAGAAGATGTGGTCGCTAAATTAAAGACGAATGCAAAGCGGAATAAATTATTCAATTTAGTTATCGTAGCTGAGGGGAATAATATAGGGAGCGCCGAGGAAATTTCTAAGCAGATATCTTCCAGGTTTAAACATTATGAAAATCGAGTTGCAGTAATTGGGCATTTGCAGAGAGGGGGCTCTCCCAGTTCAGCAGACAGGATTTTGGCAAGTCGGATGGGTTATGCCGCAGTGCAGGGATTACTGGGTGGGAAAACTAAGGTAATGACAGGTATCATCAATGACAAGGTGGTCTATACGCCATTGGTCGATTCCATTTCTAAAAAGAAATACCCCGACAGCGAATTGATGAATATGGCAGAAATATTGGCTCTATAATGAATACTATAGTTTTATTCTATATAACTTTCGAATCTGATGAAGCTGCAAAGGAAATGATAAAGCAGCTCATCGAAGAGAAAATTATAGCTTGTGGAAATGTCCTTCCCATAAACAGTGTTTATTTATGGGAAGGAGCGGTATGTAATGAAAACGAATTTGTCGCCATTCTAAAAACTTCAAAGACGAATGTAGATAAGACTCGTGATAGGATTGAAGAGCTTCATAAATATGATGTTCCTTGTATCATTCATTGGGAAGTTAAGTGCAATGATAGTTACTACAATTGGATTTTGAAAAGCACCTCTTGATCAATCCTCTTCTCCTTCCGACACCCCATCATTCATCAAATAAGCTTTTAAAAACCCATCCAAATCTCCATTCAAAACTGCATCGGTGTTCCCTGTTTGGTGACCGGTTCTATGATCCTTCACACGTCTGTCATCAAGAACATAGGACCTAATTTGAGAGCCCCACTCATTTTTCATCTTACCGGATTCTATTTTCTCTCGTTCTGCTTTTTGCTTTTCAAGTTCAAGTTCATACAATCTGGATTTCAACATAATAATAGCCTTTTCTCTATTCATATGCTGCGATCTTTCCTCCTGACATTCCGCTACTAATCCGGAAGGCAAATGCCGAACGCGAACTGCTGACTCCGTTTTATTAACATGCTGTCCTCCAGCCCCACTGGCTCTAAAAGTATCCCATTCCAAATCGGCAGGATTGATTTCTATCTCAATCCTATCATCAACCAAAGGATGCACAAAAACAGAGGCAAAAGAGGTCATTCTCTTGCCTTGAGAGTTAAAAGGACTTACCCGGACAAGTCTATGAACCCCATTCTCACCTTTCAAAAGACCGTATGCAAAATCCCCATTGATTTCATATACGACTGATTTTATACCCGCAACCTCACCTTCCTGAATATTCAACTCCGAGTATTTAAAACCGTCTTGTTTTTCTATCCACATGGTATACATCCGTGAAAGCATCGCTGCCCAATCACAAGATTCAGTCCCGCCGGCCCCTGCATTGATCTCTATCAAGCATCCTAATTCGTCTTCAGGTCGGTTCAAAGTAGATCTAAATTCCACCTCGTCTATTATTTCAACCGTTTTCATATATTGAATTTTCAAATCCTCCTCTCCTATTTCTCCCTCCTTCATAAACTCATTCATCACTTCTAGTTCATCCAGTGCTTCCTGAGCCACGTTAAACTTGGCAATCCAATTCTTATGGGATTTTATCTCCTGCATGATCACTTCTGCCCGCTTTGGTTCATTCCAAAAATTCGGGTCATATGTGAGCTTTTCTTTGTCTTTTAATTCTAAACTCCGCCTATCTATGTCAAAGATACCTCCTCAAGACACCGACCCTATTCTTCAAGCTTATAAATTGCTCTGTCGTCATTTTTATAGTTATTTAATAATTGTTATGTAAAAGATAAAAGGGAGAAGCCTGTGCCCCTCCCTAATTCACTATGATTTTTTAAAATTTCTTAATTTTCCAGTTCAACATAAAAAACTAAATCCTCATCTGGTCCAATTTTCGGTCCAGACCCTCTCTCACCATATGCTTGAGCCGACGGAATAAATAAAAGCGCTTTAGATCCTTTCTTTAATTGCATTAATCCTGCATCCCATCCCGGAATTACCTGACCCACACCCACTTGGAATTGAAATATATCACCTCTTCCAAAAGAATTATCAAACATTTCACCATTTGACAACAAAACTCCATAATAATGAACGCTAGCTACGTCTCCGGGTGAATACATTTCACCACTTCCTTCCTCTATGACATAGATTTTTGTGCCACCATCTATTTCAGTAACGTCTGTCAATGAGTTGCTCTTATATTGTTCAATATTGTTAGATACCAATTCTGCAACTTCAGGCTCTCTCACTTGAACAGCTGCTTTTTTCTCCATCTCTATAGCATTAGCAGCTTCCATTTCTGCTTCGAATTCCTCTTTACTTAAGACATTAAGCACAGTAACTGTGTATCTAATCTTATCGTATCCCGGAAATTGTTCCGCTAATTGAGGTATAGTATCAAACTTCTGAGAAACATGGCCTTCATCTCCCTTTGACAATAAAAGCAAAAACTCTATCAGAGGCTCCTTGCCCTTTGCGGCGTCAAGCTCTTCTTGGCTGGGAATCGGAAATTTCTGTGGTGTATCACTCATTTCCTTAGTATCAGCTACAAGAGAATCCTTCCCTGTTTCTGAGTTAACTATGTGGATTAACGCATCGAATTCAGCAACATCGCCCGGTTTAATATTGTCACCATCCTCATCTTTGGTGATTTCATACTCAAATCCGCCTTCGGTAGTCTTCGTTTTTTCGGTATTACATGCAGTCAAAAGTGCAGCTCCGGACAATAATAATAAAAGTGTTTTTTTCATTTTTTAAAATTTTAATTTTTAATTCGGAGCATATTGAGGTAGCAACGATTTGATCTTTGCAATGGTCGATTTTAAAGGAAAATAAGATTGGCCTCCGGATGCATTTGGATGACCTCCTCCCTTAAATTGTTCTCTTGCAAATACTTCTACCGAATGGTTTCCCTTAGATCTGAAGGACATTTTTACAATATTAGGTTGCTCCATAACCAATATTGCCATCGTAACATCCTTCAATCTGAGTGCAAAATTAACAATACCTTCTGTATCTCCACGTTGTATGCCAAAATTTTTATAATCTTCTTTAGAAAGTGAGATAATTGCTGTCTTATAATCGTATAATATCTCCATTCTTTCATAAAGACAATACCCTAATAGTCTTAAATTCTTTTCTTCCTGTGAATTGAAAAGACTGTCTTGTACACCTACGTGATTTACACCGTACTCCAACATTTTTGCTGCTAACCTGAATGTTTTGGGACTAACAGCATAACTATATGTTCCGGTATCTGTTAATAACCCCACATACATTAACTCTGCAAAGGTCGAGTCGATATCCTTTTCCCAACCCATCATTTCTACAAAATCAAAAATCAATTCACAAGTGGAACTGGCCTCAGTTTCACTCAACATAAAATCAGCAAAATCTTCAGGACTTAAATGGTGATCTATCAAAACTTTAATGGCTTTCGATTCGGCAACTGTATCGCCCATCTTATCAATTCTACTCAAAGCATTAAAATCTAAACAGAAAATCATCTCTGCCTGTTTAATTGTCTCCAGGCTATCTTCCGACTTAAGATCATATACCATGACTTCTTCTATTCCGAACATCCATTCCATATTGACCGGATACTCGGACGGCAGAATTACTTGCACTTCCTTCCCTTGTTTCTCTAAAATGTATTTCATGGATAAGGATGAGCCTATTGCATCTCCATCAGGATTCCTGTGAGATAGTATGACCACTTTCTGTACCTCCCGGATCTTATCAGAAAGTTGGCTTTGGGTAAGTTTATTATTCATATTCAAATGCGAAGTTGTAAAAAATATAAAAGCTTTCAAAATATTCACGCAATGAATATTACATTCAATTGGATTATTTACCTTTGCGTCGATTTATAACTAAACAAAATAATTTTAATTATGACCGGGAATAGAACTTTCACAATGATCAAACCTGATGCGGTAAAAAATGGCCATATCGGCAATATACTTCAAAAAATTAATGAAGGTGGCTTCAGAATCGTCGCTATGAAATACACGAAATTATCAGCTGAAAAAGCCGGTGAATTCTATGAAGTTCATAAAGAAAGACCTTTCTATGGCGAATTAGTAGAGTTCATGAGCTCCGGGCCAATCGTAGCTGCGATTCTTGAGAAAGATAATGCTGTAGAGGATTTCAGGAAATTAATCGGCGCTACTAACCCTGCTGATGCAGCTGAAGGAACTATCAGAAAAATGTATGCAACAAGCATAGGCGAAAATGCAGTTCACGGATCCGATTCTGACGAAAATGCAGAAATCGAAGGAAATTTCCATTTTGCAGGAACAGAAAGATTCTAATTCTTTCAAAAGATAATTTTTCTTAAAAACCGTGTGAATTTCTAGAATTTATACGGTTTTTTTTTGTTATATCTCTATGATCGTCACACCATCACCCCCCGCATCAGGCTCAGGATGCCTCACACTTTTCAAGCCTTTGTACTCTCTTACTTTCTCCAAAACCGCTCTTTTCAAGGTGCCATTTCCCTTACCATGAAGAATTTTCAATATGGAAAGTTTGGATATCAATGCCTTGTCGATAAAATCTTCAACAGAACTCAAAGCATCCTCTCTTCTGTATCCTCTTATGTCCAATTCTGATTTCGTGTCCCCATCAGATGCTACGATATCGTATTTGACACTTCTGTTTGTTCTGATAGCAATTGGTTCTTTAGCCGGTAAAAGTGACTCTAGTTTCGTGACTACCTTCATTAAACCCAATTGAACGGTCACTTTTCCTCCTTTAATTTCAAGAATTTCACCTATAGCCCCACCTTCTTTAATCCTAACCGGATCTCCTACCTCCAATGACTTCTTCCCTAGAGCGCTTACCAAATGCTGAAAAACATCCTTCTGCAATGATTCGATCTGCTCGACTACTGCTTCCTTCTCTGCTTTTTTCTGTTCCGCCAATTTTTTGACCTTCTCAAGATCCTTTTCCTTTTGAATCTCCCGAATGACTTTATCAACCCCCTCTCCTATTTTTACTGCTGACTGCAATTGAATTTCCTTCTGTTCCATCTTAAGCTTCTTCCGCTTAAATTCAAATTCAGCTTGCATTTGCTGATAATTCCGAATCAAATTGTCCAATTCTTTTTCCCGCATCTCTACAGAATCTTTCAATCGTTCCAATTTGATTTTATCCTGCTCCAACTGCATCAAAAGCTCCTCCAAGGAAAATTCTACCTTCCCTGACTTCTCCTTCGCTCGCTCAATAATTTTGTCATCCAAGCCACTCTGAAATGCCACCTCAAATGCATAGCTGCTTCCCGGCCTGCCTACCCGCAACTCATAGGTTGGAGACAAATTGTTTTTATCAAACAACATAGCACCATTCACTATTCCTTTTTTCTTGAAAGCATAGGCCTTCAAATTCCCGTAATGCGTTGTGATAACTCCGAAAATCTGAGCCTTCATAAAATGTTCCAAAACAGCCTCAGCGATTGCTCCCCCCAGTTTAGGATCTGTCCCCGAACCAAACTCGTCTAATAAA
Source organism: uncultured Saprospiraceae bacterium (assembly GCA_937894165.1). Taxonomy (GTDB): domain Bacteria; phylum Bacteroidota; class Bacteroidia; order Chitinophagales; family Saprospiraceae; genus CALCSX01. The sequence goes on from CALCSX010000400.1 coordinate 8,186, forward strand.
ACCAAAGTGTTTTCATCAGCATGCTCTGTAAAATTCTTCATATTCTTCAAATGCGACGAGTAAGTACTCAAATCCTCTTCAATGGATTGACTATCACCAATATCTCCGAAAATCTGATGAAAAACACTCATTTTCGTCGAAGAATCCGCAGGAATTAAAAAGCCATGCTGAAACATCAACTGCACGAGACCCACCGTCTTCATAGCAATTGATTTTCCACCGGCGTTAGGGCCACTGAGAAGCAAAATCCTGTTATTTCCGAATAATTCGAGGTCAAAAGGAATGATTTGGGATTGATTTTGACTGTGTTTGAGCAGCAAAAGTGGGTGTCGAACCCTCCTGAAGGAAATTTGTTTGGTCTCGACAATCTCCGGCATCTGACAATTGAGCAAGTCAGCCAGTTTGAATTTGGCATGCCAGGCATCCAATTGTGTCACAAATCCTATCCAGTCTCTAATCTCATCCGTATATCCACTCAAGCCATTGCAAATTTCTTTGAGAATTTTGTAAATCTCCTTCCTTTCCTCCATTTCCAGGTCGAAAAGATCATTATTGATCGAAATAATAGCTTGGGGTTCTATAAAACTAGTCTTTCCTGTCGTCGATTCATCATGGATGATGCCTGGAATTCTACGTTTATGTTCAGCAGGAACGGACAATACACGTCTGCCATTTCGGTAGGATTCCACATTATCTGTTAATAGCGATTGATTTTTATATTCCTGAACTATCCTGCCAAATTCTCTTTGCAGCTCAACTGTTTTCGATTGCTGCATTCTTCTTATACGGGAAAGTTCAGGTGTGGCATCTTTTTTAACAGAACCATCTACATCCAGCACCTTATTCATTCCTCTGATAAGTTCAGTAAAATCCTCTAAGTCGATAGTTTTAGATGAAATCAAAGGAAAATCGTCAGCTTCCTTGTTTAAAAACCTCTTTAAGCTGACGGTCAAATCAAGCAGGTTGCGCAAGCCAACAATAGACTCCAACTCCAGTACATAATCCTTAATTAATAACAATTTCAACTCTTCCTCGAAGGCATCATACTGGGACATAGGAATGCGAAGTTCATTTGACTGAGCAGTCACCAACTCATTGATATATAATAGTTCGCTTCGGATCAGCTCAATATTAGCCTGAAAGCCGAAAGAAGCCAATTTGAACTTGCCGGGTTCACCAAAGCAATAACTCTGGGCTTTATCTAAAATCTTATTGAATTCAAGGGTTTCCGGCAGATCTCCGGGAAAAATATTTATATTTTCAGTCATCTTTTCTCTACAAAATCTTATCGTACAATACAGGCTCATTTATAATGCCAAGCAATTTAACATCAGTAAATGGATTTTAGTTCCTAATTCACAATGCCTGCAATCTGCATTTAACTAACAAAAACAAAAATAAGCAATTCCTTATTGTATTAAAAACTTTAACTTTAGTCCTCAATTATCACTGATCCCAAAAATACAGCAATATGCCCGGCAATTCATACGGAGAAATATTTAGAATATCCACATTAGGGGAGTCCCATGGCCCTGCGATTGGAGTCTTAATTGACGGCTGTCCGGCGGGGCTGGAAATAGATGAAAGTTTTATAAAGAGTGAGTTGGATCGTAGAAAACCGGGGCAATCAAAAATAGTCACTCGACGTACTGAAAATGAGGATTTCGAAATATTGAGTGGCGTGTTCGAAGGGGTGGCAACAGGAACGCCTATCATGATATTGATTAGAAATATGGATTCTAAATCAAAGGATTATGATCATTTAGCCAAAACCTACAGACCCTCCCACGCAGATTATACCTATGAAATGAAATACGGTGTCAGGGATTACCGGGGTGGCGGGCGAGCATCAGCCAGGGAAACAGCTGCGCGCGTGGCTGCGGGGGCGATTGCCAAGTTATTTTTACGAAAATATAATATTGATATTATTGCATTTACGAGCAGTGTGGCAAATATAAGATTGGATTTTAAGGAGAATTTTCATCCAACATTAGATCAAGTCGAATCGAATATCGTCAGGTGTCCGGATCAAGAGGTGGCGAGTGCTATGATCGATTATATTGAAGAAGTCAGGAAGAATGGGGACAGTTGCGGGGGGATTGTGTCTTGTTCTATAAAAAATGTACCGGTAGGTTTGGGTGAGCCTGTTTTCTCAAAGCTATCCGCAGAGCTGGCAAAAGGAATGATGGGAATCAATGCAGCGAAAGGGTTTGAGATAGGTTCCGGTTTTACGGGGACTAAAATGCCCGGCTCCAAGCACAATGATATTTTTGTCACTGATGAAAACAATATTGTTCGGACAGAAACGAATCATTCGGGGGGCATTCAGGGGGGCATTTCGAACGGGATGAATATTACTTTTAATGTGGCATTCAAGCCTGTTTCCACCATTATGAAAAGCCAAAAGTCTATTAATACTGAAGGCGAGGAAGTGGACTTGCAAGGTAAAGGCAGGCATGATCCCTGTGTGGTGCCTCGCGCTGTGCCTATCGTGGAGGCAATGGCGGCATTGACGATTGCGGATTTTATTTTGAGAGATAGAGCGAGTAAAATGTAAATTTTTCGGAGCGTGAAGAGCCATTTATAATAAAAATAATTTAAAGGTGGTAGAGTTTTGAATCAGAACAATCTGCGGGCTGGAGTGCCCCACTTTAGGGGGTTAGGGGGCGTGAAGAGCCTTTAAATATAATAAATTTTAAACCCAATGGAGTTTTAAATCAAGGTAATCAACCCGCGCCAATCCTTTAGGGGACCGTGGGGCGCGTAGAGCCTTTAATGATAGTTAACAATCATTTCCTATTAAGCTTTGAAACAGAGTAATCAACCTGCGCCAATCATTTTGGGGATCGGGAACGAAGCCCCTCACATAAGAACCAATGCTGGCGCAAGTTTGTAACTTGTTCCCCCGTTCAATCGTTTTTTCTCATACTTTAATTTTGCTCTTATTACAAGTTATTATCTTAAAAAGATAGGACTAAGTCTCTGTTTGTTTCCGTAATGGTTCACCTTACTCTTGAATTAAGTTAAAGAGAAGCTTAAATCAAAGTAATCAACCCGCACCAATCATTTAGGAGATCGGGTATCGAAGCCCATCACATAAGAAACTGAGTTCATGTAATGAATTTGAAAGTAGATGGGGCTTCAATATAATCCCATCTACTTCTATTTTCTATTAATACACTTCGTAGGGCATATAAAACATTCCCTGCATCAAGATGACCTTAGGCAAATCCAAATCCTTACCTTTATTTTTACCATCGCGACGGAACTTCGCTTTGAAATGTCCTTTCACCTCTTGCTTCAAAGTGTCGATTAATTCAATTTCAAAGTAGCCTTGCTCAGACTCTATTAGTTCATATTCATTTCCAGTAATATGTTCTTCAAATGTCTGAGAGAATGAAGCAGTTGCAATTTCATGAAAAATAGCCGGTTTTCCTATAGGGTATCTGCCCACTTTCAAAGGCATCCAGTTAAATCCAATAGCATGTTGTTGATTTGGTCTGACATTTTCAATAAATGAAAATCCAAAGTCTTCAATGATTTCAGTATAATCAAAAATGGGAGAAAATCCGGGTTTCAACTCTCCATTCATATATATTTTCATCTCACCAATCGAAATATCGTTAGGCAATTCTACTTCCATCGGATTATTCTCCTTTTCACAGGAACTGATAAAAGCTGCTATTAATAGAAGCAATGCAAACTTTAAAAATAGATTTTTCATAGTTTTAAAAATTAATAGAATTACCAGGACATCTTTATTTCGCTTCATACGTCTGATAAAATACCCCCTGCATCAAAATCACTTTAGGCAATCCCAGATCTTTTTGACCATTCTTAGTGGTACGTCGGAACTTCGCTTGGAAATGCCCTTTCACCTCCTGCCTCACAGTATCGAGTAATTCAATCTCAATATACCCGTGCTCGGGTTCTATAAGCTCGTATCTATATCCGGGTAAATCCCCATCATAAATCTGTGAAAAACCGGTGTTCGCTATCTCAAACAATTTGCCTTCTGATGAAATGGGAAATCTACCTTCTTTTAGGGGCAACCAAACAAAAGCAACAGAGTTATAAATCCATGGCTGTGGAATTTCATTAAATCTATATCTCATCTCCTTGATAATCCCGGTATAACTAAAATCATGCTTATAACCCGGCTGTAATTCTCCATTCATATATACTCTAGATTCACCCAAATTTATTTCCGTTGATAATACTATTTCCGTAGGATCACTTTCCTTATCACAAGAACTTAGAAAGTTGGCAACAAAAAATAGTATCGCAAACTTTAAATATAGCTTTTTCATAGAAGGATAATTTTATGGGTTACTTCTTCATTTGTTAAAGTATTTTTAATCTTCACTAAATACGTGCCTTTTGGATTATCAGTCAATTCTAATTGAAAGGTACTTTCATCAGCAAATGCCATCTTATTAGATCTAATTAGCTTCCCTTCCATGGTAAACACTTCAATTTTCAATTCCCCAACGAGTCCTGCTATGTTAAAGATACCTTTAGATGGATTTGGAGAAATATGGATATTCTGCAGATTATTTTCAAAGAAAGTCTCTGCTATTTCTGAGGAATTTTGATTTCCTTTGTTCATCATCAATATACAATCTCCTGTTGGATTTTCATATTGCGTAATCATCATAACGAAATTTTCAGTATATGCGTTGGAAGCGACTATAGTAATCCTGAGAAAAAACATGGCAGGCAAAAATGATGGATCAGGAAGTATGCATGAGCTGCCATTATTCACTAGGCCGGAAGGAATATACCAATTTGTAAGTCCGTTAGCACTTACTTCCCATTGAAAAGTAGGTGATGGGAAGGCATTAGCATCAAAAAGTACAGTGTATGGCGAAGGTATGTTTGGATTCGCACAAAGCATATTATCGCCATCTACATAAAATAAAAATCTAGGTGCAAGGGGCGGACCTGAAGGTGTACCTTCTCTAAAACAAGCTACTTTTGCTGCTCTCACCTTTAATCTTCTCACATTATCATTCCTCCGTTCTCCTGTATCCTCACCACCAAATGTAATTGTCCGGTTTGACCATAAACCAATACGAATCCTTCCACATCCCTCTGTATGCATAACTGTTCGCGAATCATTTCCTGCAGTAAAGGCATGAGCATAAGTCCAAGTGTCATCTGGATTTGCACAACAGACATCACACCTTTCATGTCGACAACCAATAATATGACCTATTTCATGAGTTCCTGTAAAATTATTAACTGTAGCATCCAATGTGGCCAAACAATAAGCATTCTCTTCTTTAGCTCTAATGTCGTGAGCGATACCTAATGTATTTCCATATTCTGATCTCGTTAATAAAATCACTATATCTGCTAAATTATCATCCCTTAATCCTTGAGCGATTGTACTATTTCTTAAAGTTTCAATATCATCAACAGCATTACCACTTTCAATAAATCCTGTTAGTTCAACGGTATTAGCGAGAATAAAATTAATATCCGACCATTTAATACCGCTGGCAGTAACAGATGCATTTATTTCATCGATTAAATTACGAGCTACTGCAAAAGGATTGCCTTCAGCAGGTGCTCCTGGAGTGAATAAAACCAATACTCTTATATTATTATAATCACAAGGACTTCTGGGTTCTATTTTGTCACCTTCTTCATCTTCATCATCATAAACATCATCTTCTTCCTCATCATCATCAGGTTGATTCGAGCTATTTCCACATGCCATGGTATCCTCCTTATCGGACCAATCTTCATAAACTGCCAACACTTGATGTGTGGATGAAATACTCATAATCGAGAATTTTTTATCTAGACTTCGAACATACATGTCAAGAATTGTTCCTTCTGGATATCTTCCTATTCGGAAATAACTTTCATCGCTACTATATCCCGTCCAATAAATTCCTCCGTCAGCGTGACTAACAGCATTATTTGTTATGAAGGTAATAGGGGTGCTTGTCAATGGTATTCTGATCGTTAACTGATTCCCTGAAAGGAAATTTTCAATACTATCAATACTCACTAAGTACTTTGCTGAATACCCTGTGGAATCAAAATAGGTATTGTAGCGATTCTGTTCCGCAGCTGTCAAAATTACAGAACTTGGATTTACTTGACTAACAAGAGTCTGAGCGTTTAAGGACATACATACATATATACATACATACAAAGGGAAAAAGTGCTTTCATTTGCAGATAATTAAGAGGTGAAAAAATATTGCATAGTTTTATATATTTTGAGTATCTAAACAATAATACAATAATTTTTCGATTAAAACAAGTGTTTTAATAATTTTAACAAATTAAATATCACTATTGATTGTGTGGAGCAAAATTTTTATTCGACTTACATTGTGATATTTATCTTACAAATATAAATAAAATTATTGTAAGCCCAAGATGATTATGGAGTAATCATTGAAATCTCGCCAACACTCTGTAACCTTTAATGTGTGAGTCAGTACTAGCTAGAAATAGTAAGAAATATATAGACTATTTATAGATAGTTCTAGTAAAAACAAAGAGGGAAGCAAAATCTAATTCACTTCCCTCTCTTTTTAAAGCAATCGAAAAATTAAACTTTTTCTTTCACTTTATCACCTGCTTTTTGAACTGCATTCTCTGCTGCTTTTTCTGTTTTATCAGTCAATTTCTTGATTTCACTTACTACTTGTTCGTAAGATCCTTCTAAAGAATCTTTGATATCTTCAGAGAAATCTTGTAGTTGTCTTCTAGCTTGTTCTGCCTGCTTCTTCAATTTTCTTCTTGTCTCTTTACCGCTTGAAGGTGCTAAAAGTACCCCCGCTGCAAATCCTAAAAATAAACCTGTCGCTGCGCCAACTAGTAGATTAGCAATTGAATTATTCTGTGCCATTTTCCTTATTTTTTTATTTAGTGATGTATTATAAAGAGATAACACCAGCTTTCTTGAAATCGTTTGATTTATAATAAAAAAATATCAATTGTCAGTACAAAATCAAATGTTTTTTATAAAAATAAGATATTTACATATTAAAAGCCGTATTGGTGAGATTTGCGCAGTCACAATTACGGATTGTTTTTCTCAATATCCTTTTTAATTCCGGTAAACAGCTCCTGTAGATTGTTAAACTCTTTTCGAAAACTCAAACCTATACCCGTCCTTTGGCGAGGACCATAAATGGTCACATCATTTCGATTATAGAATTTAACTTTCAACCGTCTTGACTCAGTCAGATAATATTCCACCGCTAAGTCACCGGCAAGGTAATATCCGCCAGCCAACTCATTGGCTGAAACAAGGTTAGCCCCGGCATTAATAGCTAATCGATCATCGAACAAGGTATTTCTCAATCTTACATTAAATTCCTCACCTGTTAATGGATTTGTTCCATCGAAATTATCACCCAAATAACGATTGTAACCGACATCAAAATCAATTCCTGTAATAAAATCTACCCCCGTAAATGCCTGAGATAATACTTCTGATAAATAGGAGGAAATCTGTGCCGATAAGAAACCACTTAATGTATTTATTCCTAACTGTGTATTATCCTGCCCTGAAAAACCTGTACTGAAGAAATTATTGAAAACTATTAAGCCTAGCACCTGCCTGTTCAACTCATTTTCATCAGCTTCGACCTCCCTTAGTTTGTTCTGGACAATCGTTCGCAATTGTGCCTCCAACTCAGGGAATCCAAGATCGAAAGTTATATCCGGCGCTAATAATTGTCCCCGCAAATTCATCACCAATTGAACATCAGTCGCTGTCTTGGCATCCGCCGCCACCTGCGCTAATTCAGCCCTTCCATCCACCAAATCTGCTATAAAATTATAAACCGGTGTCCTTAAACCCTTGTATTCAGCCTGAAGATTCAATGTCGCGTCTAGAGGATCGCCCGACCATTGTATGGTTCCGCCTTGCCTCACAATAAAGGGCTTGTTCACAAAGTTGAGCAATGTAAATAAATACTCCCCTTGGCTTACCACATACTCACCGTACATCTCAAATTCTCCTTCTCTTGTAATGTTGATCAACAAATTTCCGTTTCCCTTCCCTCTTAGGATATCCCCGGTCCGCTCATCGAAAATCATTAAAATTTCGGCCTCATCTGTCACTCCCAGGTTCATCCGCATAGTTAAACCTTCGGGAATTACCCTTTCCTGCTCCTCCTCTTCCTCTTCTTCACCGTTTGAACTATTCGTAAAGGTTATAAATTCTTTATTGGTAGCATCCAAACTTCCGAATAAGGGAATACTTAATTTGGTGCTTTCCATTGTTGTGGCATTAATATCAATATTCGTATTGATGAAATTACCTGAAAAAACAATATTGGCTCTGCCATAACCCCGGCCATAAAACAAATCATTATCTCCTTTAGCTGTATTCAGCATCAAAAACTCATTCGAGCTTATAGTTACTGCAAGCCCTAAATTCTTAAATCTATCGTGTGTAATTCCTCCTTTTATAGTCGCAGTATTTCCTAATTCGTCCTTTAAAACTATCTGTGAAAAGTCGAAAATATCATTTTTTAGATATACAGGATACTGGCTACTGCTATAGGTTGTACCGAGAAAATCAATTTTTACCTCACCATCAATAATATTTACCTTCCCGTCAATATCCAGTCTATTCAGCGGACCGGATAATTCCAAATCTCCTTGCATATAACCGGCAGTATTGGATATTCCATTCCGGATAAATGCTTCCGCCACATTTAAAGGATAATTATCGAAACTAAATTTAGTATCTATTTTGAAAGGCTCTCCACTGTCCTCTGCCGGAATATAAAGTTTCCCGCCGCCGCGAATGCCCCCGCCCTCTTTTCGCAAGGTAGAAGTAATATTAATTGGCTCCTTAATCCCACCCGCCAAGGCGCGCAGATTAAATTCTCCCATTGGAATGTCATTTAATATAAAATCTTCAATTTTAACATTCCCGTTAAGGGCTTCAAGCGTGAAAATATTATTCGTCCTTAAGTTGGCGTCAATTACTCCTTGAAAATTATATCTAGTGGCGTCTACAAACTCATTTAGCAAATCCATATCCAAGCCCAGTACCTCCGCTCTCATCCCGTAATCATCAAAACTATTGATGAGAACTTTTCGCGATTGGACTGTCTCGAATAATAAATTATTTACCCTTAAAAAGGAGTCGCTATAAATAATTGAATTAGTTTGCGTTAATGTCCACAAATTATCTGCTAGTTTAAATTTGCTCGGCATAAAAGAAAAGTGAAATGATTCCTCTTCCGCCCTCAGCCTTCCCTGAACAATAACCTCCTGTAATTTATCACCAATTTCAGCGGCACCAAATGATATTGTCAGCATGTCATTCTCCCCATCAATTTGTGCTTCAACATTTTTCCATTCGGCACTGCCTAGTCTGTACTCACGGGTATTTACATCCACATCCCATTTCGTTCCGTTTTTATGCACATTTATCTTGAGGGTATCTAAGGTATGATTTTGGAATTTCCAATGGTTCGTTCCGCCTTCCAGGGTATATTCCGATTCGAATTCTCCACCACCCACAAAGCTTCCAAGAACAGTAAATGAATCAAGTTCAAAATTGGAGATATTAAACATTTCAGGTATTTTACCCAAATTGTTTACATCCACTCTGTAGCTAAATCTATTCACTGAAAATAGGGAATCTTGGGCATTTAATTTAATTAAACTACTTAATTCCGGGAAATCTGTCATTAAATCATTTTTAATGATGCGTGGAATTTCAATAATTTTGAAGCTTCCCATGATTTCAGCATTGACCAAATCACTTTCCAATGCAAGCAATTGGTTATCATTGCCAACATTTCTCGTATACAAAGTGATCGACTCTATTTCCTGAATATTGGTATCGCGAGATACAATCACATCCTCAATCACTAAAGTGCCATCAATATCCTCCTTATCAGGCAAAAGCATAGCAATATTCCCCCTACCGCTGAGTTTGATATCTTCAGTAAGTAAATTCAGGCTTTTTAGATGGAGTCTATCAATATTAAAGTCAAAATCAAGGACCGGATTAGAAGTTAATTCAGCAACAAAACCGTCGATTTGGAATTTAACATTCTCATCATCAATGGTGATTAAACCGGCAATGGAATCCTTCCGCATTATCCCGTCGAAAGTAAGATTTTCATAATTATAATTTTTGAAGGAAAAGCTAACTATCTCAGCATTCAATTCTGCCCTCAAATTCGCCATGGTTAATCCCCTTCCTTCCTTCACATCACTTTTGAAATTTATCTTCCCGAAATCCGGATTATCAATCCATCGACCAAAATCGAAGTTGAGAAGCGATAAAGATCCGCTGTAGGTAGCTAAATCTCGACCTTCAGTGAAATTTAACTGCATATCCATTTTGGCACTACCGATCGGAGTTTTTAATTCCCCATATGCCACAAAGTTGTCGAAGAAACCATCAAAATTTCCCGTAAAAGTAAACCTTCCGAGTTTATTGAAATTTTCAGGATAATTAAAGCCGGGGATTAATCTTTTCAAAGTACGCAGGTCTGTACTTAAATTAGAAAGATTGAAATTGACAAGCGCATCTTCAGGAGTTGTAACATTACGTAGGTCAAATCTACCCGCAGCTACGAGTTGATCCGATAGATTCATCTTAAAATTTCTTACCGACAAACTATTTATCCTCCCCCTAATATCCCCGCTGATATCCAATTTTTCATCAACATTAGCGATAAAGAATTCATTCCTCCGCAATGGCTCAGCGAAATACATAATATCATCTAATGCCACAATACATTCCTTCAACTTAATATCCAGAAACACGCTATTGCTGAAATCTAAAAAATCCGGGTACCTTTCATACATCAAAATCAATGTGTCACCTAAAAGGGAATTCTCTGTTTCCAATTGAAATCCATCCATTCTTGCTCCATCACTGTGTATCGAAAAGAAATCAGCTGCCAGAGACTCTAAGACAAAACCATTATCAGCCTCGAATGACAGTTTATCTAAATGTCCGTCGAAATTTAGATCCTGCATAAAAAAGTCTTGAACTTTGATATTCAGCTCTGATAAATTCAAATGCTTGAAATTAAATGCTTGCTCCGCATAAACTCCATTATCTTCTACCATCCAATTGTCGTATTTCAATCTGCTATTAGAAATACTGATGGAAGGTGACTCCACGGCGAAAGGCACTTTCCATTCATCGAGTGAAACCTCTTCAAGAATTAAACTTCTATCTTTTGGTATATAATTTTCTGCCGGGACATTGTCAGTGATCGCCACAGACATCTTATCAAACGAAACCTTATCGACTTGCAGCACCTTATCGATTGGTCTCAAGTTCATCCCTGTCAACATTCCGAAAGCAATATCAAAGTCCAGCACCTGCCCTGTATGCTCGTCGCGACTTAAAAAAATTATATCCTCCAGCAATAAATCCTCCACTTTAAATAAATGGAGTCCCTCGTTATCTGTTTTCTTTTCTGAATTTGAGAAATAATCATTTATAAATTTCAAATTTGAATCGCCGGTATATTCCTCATAAAAAAGATTTATTTCCCCTCCCTTCAACTTCAAATGATCAATTAGAATTCTTCTGTTAAAAAGCTGTCGAGGCAGAAGATTAAAATCGACAAATAGATTATCAACATACATTAAAGTATCTCCCCCCTGATCTCTTATTAATAGTTCATTTAGTTGAAACTGATCAAAAAAGGTCAAGTAAAAGCCTCCAATATGGACTTCCGTTTCAAGTTCCTCACTCAAGAAATCAGTAGTTTTATTGACAATAAATTTTTGGACGGCGGGAATTTGAAAAATCAAAATAACAGAAATAAGTAGAATGAAAAGGGTGAGAACTATATTTCGCAATAGTACCCACATTTTTCCTACTAAGCGACGTTTGCTAAATCGTCTTTTATTTTCTGTCTCTTTATTTTCCAAAAATTATATTTGTACTTTTTGAAACGAAATTGAAAATGATTTAATCATTTACTTTTAAATTTTAAGTTTACTTTAACAAAAGTATTGTAAATTAATGAGTTTAGCTTTATTCATTGATAATAAAACTATACCTTTTCTAAAGCTTTGAATAATTTCTTTATTCTCACAGCTTCCTTGACATCATGTACTCTAAATAATCGTACTCCGGCTTCCATAGCTTTGAGATGAATAGCTGAATTTGCTCCAAGTGTTTCTTCTTTTGGTGATCCAGTAATCTTTTCGAACATGGATTTCCTCGAGACACCAAGCATTACTAAACTATCTAAACGGGTAAAAAGATCCAGATATTTAATCAAAGTAAGATTATCTTCTATCGACTTTCCAAATCCTATTCCCGGATCAAGAATTATGTCTGTCAGTCCCATTTGGATTAATTCGTATTTTTTTCTGTCGAGATAGCTAAGAACTTCCGCAACCACATCCTCATAAACGGGTTTAATCTGCATGCTTGCGGGCACCCCTTGCATATGCATCAAAATATAGGGTACGTGGAGCTGAGCAGCTAATTTGGGCAAATCTGCATCAAATCTCCAACCGGAAATATCATTTATTATTGCAGCTCCTTTATCATAAGCTTTATTGAAAACTTTACTGTAGAAAGTATCGATAGAAATAGGAATATTGGGATAATTAGAATGACAATATTCGACGGCTGATTGGATCCTTAGCCATTCTTCTTCGGGTGGAAGCTGAACTGCGCCTGGCCTGGAGCTTTGCCCTCCAATATCGAAAAATTCAACTCCTTCTTCTACCATTTGATCTATTCTGCTGATCAAAAGATGCTGTTCAGTGTATTTTCCCCCATCGTAAAAACTATCCGGTGTGACATTCAAGATCCCCATTATCTTCGGCTCATCTACCAAAAAAGGTCTGTCATTTATCCTTAAAACGAAAGAGGTGGTTTTATCGAACACGTTTTCATATTTAATCAACAATTTAGCAAAAATAACGCTATCTTTTTCATTTAAGCGGATTTCTAATTATTTCGATATAGGAAACAATTAAAATCTCGATTTTCAGTTTTGAAATTAATTTATAACCAAAAGACATCTAATGACTCAGGATTTTTTTACCAAAAATTATTGGGATGATAGATATGATACCAATAATACGCCATGGGATATTGGCTATGCCTCTCCCCCATTAGTGGATTATTGCTTGAAAATAGATAATAAAGAGATTAAAATACTCATTCCCGGTTGTGGAAATGCGCACGAATTTAATGCTTTGCAAGAAATGGGCTTCAAAAACGTCTATATCTGCGATATTTCTGAAAGAGCAGTAGCTAATTTGAAAAATACTATTGCTCCGCATCTACATTCATTTATCATCCATTTGGACTTTTTTGACTTAGAAGAGCAATTCGATTTGATCCTTGAACAAACTTTTTTTTGTGCCTTGCACCCATCCCAACGCAATCAATATTGCAGTCACTCGAAGCGCTTGCTAAATCCCAATGGGATCATCGCAGGGGTGCTTTTCAACAAAAATTTTGATTTCGAAGGTCCACCATTTGGTGGGGAAATGGGGGAATATATTCCTTTATTTTCTAAATATTTTAAACATATCGATTTTAAATTTTGTGAAAACAGCATTAAGCCAAGAGCAGGCAGTGAGCTGTTTTTTGAATGCAAAAATTAATAACACATGAAAAATTTACTTTTTTCTATATGTTAAAGTTTTGAATATTTGAATTTGCTTGTATATATTTACGACCGGAACGACCAATCCAAATGATTTAATTAGCTGAATCTACAACTAATTTTTCAACTAAAAACTTACTTATTTTGAAAAAATCTACTTTAAAAAAGACTGTGATATCACTGTCAGCAGTCTCTATCGGTATGATCGCTATCATCTATTTGCTGCTCCCCTCTTTTGCAATAGCGGATAACTTAGAAATCGAAGAAGCCATTTCCGAAGAGTGTAAAATTAATCCCCTAGCCAGCGCTTTCGGCCTGGAAATAGAAGGCGATTACATACTTGAAGAAGGAGTTGTTAAGAACAATCAATTTTTATCTCATTTGCTTGCAGATTTTGATGTTCCTTATAACATCATTCATAACTTACAATCAATAGCCAAGGAGGTTTTTGATGTTACGAAAATCAGAGCTGGACAAGACTTCAAAATCCTTCGAAAGGACGAATGCTCCCCTGCTGAGTTCTTTATCTATACGCCCGACAAATATACTTATGTAGTATATGAATTGAATGAAAATCCACAAGCTTGTATTTATAATAAATCTACGACGAAAGTATTGGAAGTAGCGGAAGGCCGTATAGAAAGCTCCCTCTACAATGCTTTGACAAGCAATGATCTAAACCCGGGACTTGCTGTAGAAATGGAAAATATTTTAGAATCTTCAATTGACTTTCACCACCTTCAAAAAGATGATTGTTTCAGGGTTTTATTTGAGAAAGTTTATGTAGAAGGGGAAGCAGTAGGTTACGGAAATATTCATGCCATTGAATTCAGGAATGGTTCTGAAACTTATCAAGCTTACAAATTTGACCATCCGCAATATGGAGGGTATTATGACGAAAATGGAAGTGCTATGAAGAAAAGCTTCCTCATGTCTCCGGTAAAATATAGCAGAATATCCTCTTATTACAATAAAAGAAGACTTCATCCCGTATTAAAAACTGTTCGACCACACTATGGAACTGATTACGCTGCCCCTCATGGCACAGAAATTTATGCAGTGGCGGATGGCAAAGTGCTAAATGCAGCATTCGGTAGAGGCAACGGAAATTATGTAAAAATACAACACGATGAGGTATATACTACCCAATACCTCCATATGTCTAAATTTGCCAAAGGCATCAGACCCGGAAAAATGGTAAAACAAGGTCAAGTGATAGGGTATGTGGGAAGCACGGGTTTGGCAACCGGTCCTCATGTATGCTTTAGATTTTGGAAAAATGGAAAGCAGGTTAACCACTTAAAAGAGAAGCTTCCTAAGACAGAAAAGCTTAAAAAAGAAGTTATTGACGAATACTTTGCAGCTAAAAAGCGATTACTTCAAATGTTGAATAGCGACAATCCGGGAGATTATATTTCCTAAAAGATTAGTCAAAATTAAAATCAAATAAAAAAGCATAAGGATATTTCTTATGCTTTTTTTATTAACCTGAATAAGTCTTCTATATAACTCTTTCTGCTTTCATGCTTTCCAGCACTAATGCTGGCGCAAGTTTGCAACTTGTGCCCCTAAGATCTAATCTTCTAATAAGCTCTTCTAGAGTTATTTTCATCTAAACATAGGCAATTGTCTAGTGGGATACTAAATGGTTTAAAGTGTTTTTAAACAAAAATGAAAAAATCCTGATGAGGTACTAAATGTTTACTTCTTTTTCAGAGTGAAGCCAAATGTAGCCCCGACGCCAACATTTGATCGGACATTAATGGTTTGTTTATGTGCTTCAATAATATGTTTAACTATCGAAAGCCCTAAACCGGACCCTCCCACATTTCGCGATCTACTTTTATCTACCCTATAGAAACGATCAAAAACATGTTTCAAATGGTGTTCTTCAATTCCTATTCCATCATCACTAACTTCTACTAATACATTGTTATCTATATCGTAAAATCCAACTTTAGTCCTGCCTCCCATTTTCCCATACTTTATGGAATTCATAATGAGATTGATCAAAACTTGTCTGATAGATTCTTTATCAGCGATTACCTGATAGCTTGTCCTTGCTCCATCTTTTAATCCAAGTTGGATATTCTTACTCTGCGCCTGAAGCTCGAGTTCTTCGAAAACTTCCTCCACCAGCTTTTTGATATCCAATACCTGCAAATCCAAAATCAATTCCCCGCTTTCCAACTTGGAAATAGAATCTAAATCTTCAACTATCGTTTGAAGTCGGCTAATATTTCGTGCAGCTTTTAAGAGATAAGAATGATTAATTTCCTCATCGTAAAGAGCCCCATCGAGAAGTGTGTGAATATATCCCTGAACATTAAATATAGGAGTCTTCAACTCGTGTGAAACATTTCCGATATAATTTCTACGATAGTTTTCCAACGTTTCCAGATCTTTCAGTTCATTGTCCCTGCTCAAGATCCAATCTTTGATATCTGCCTCTACTTTATCGAATACTTTCTCCCGAACATTGATCAATTCCTCAATTTTCTTATCTGAAATTCGAGAATTATTAATTAGTTTATAAATTACTTTGATGCGTCGATATAGAAATTTTATCAGAATAAATAATATTACACCGTAACTAATGCCAAAAACTAGCGCCAAAAATATCAATATAAACGTCAATCCATATTGAACTTTAATGAAATATGGAAGTATTAATAATACTAAAAGAACGCCAATAGTGCATGAAATCGCAGTTAAGACTGCTAATTGCTGTGGTGTAAAATTATTAAACCATTTATTTGCTTTCAAATTTATATCCTATTCCCTTTATCGTTTTAATATAATCCTCTCCTACTTTCTCTCGAAGCTTCCTTATATGCACATCTATTGTCCTATTGCCAACAATAACGTCCGTGCCCCAAATCTTGTTGAAAATCTCCTCGCGAGTAAATACTTTCCCCGGTTTGCTGACGAGAAGGTATAATAATTGAAATTCCTTCTTCGCCAATTCAATGTACTCACCGTTTTTGATTACCTCGAATTTTTCCGGGATAATTGTCAGTTCCCCTTCAATTAATTGTCCAAAAAACAGGTTATCTCCCTCATTGCGCTCCGATCTTCTTAATAAAGCTTTTATTCGGCTTATAAAAACACCGGGCTTTATTGGTTTATTAATAAAGTCATCACCACCGTAATCAAAGGCCGCAATTTGTGTGAAATCTTCGCTTCGAGCGGTAAGGAAGGTAATAATTGTTTGGTCAAAATCCTTATTTTCTCTCAGTTTTCTGCAAACCTCCACGCCATCCATTTCAGGCATCATGATATCAAGGATAATTAAATCCGGCTTAACTTCAACAGCTTTAGTTAATGCTGTTCGACCATTGTCGGCGGTAAAAACCTGAAATTTCTCTTTTTTTAGATTGTAACTTAATATTTCTAAAATATCCGGTTCATCATCAACTAAAAGAACTTTAATATTGGAATAGTCCATAGGATTTTATTTATTTATTGGGCAAAGCTACAGTAGTAAATTTTACAAAATCATAATTTTTATATTAAATGTTTGTTAATTAACTATTGCGGTAGGATTAAGCGATTCACTTTCTCTAAAGCTTCTTCATGCAACTCTTTAAGTAACTCCGGATCCTTTCTCAATTCTACAAATTGATTCAATAAGGAAAGACTGTCCGTTTGATGCATTTCATAGAATCTGTCTAAAAGCACTAAATTCACGCTATCCTTCATTTCATGAGGATATAGGCTGACCACCTCTTTAATGGTTTGAAGATCAATTATCATATCTATTAATTGTTCTCTATCTTCAATTTTATTGGAAGGTTCAGCTTGACATGAAAGAATAAAAAGTATTAGTCCGATCCAAAGAAAAATTTTCAATTGCTACATTTTAGGGTAAATAAATCCAATACTCTTCCATTCCGATTGATTAATAGATTTCCAATCATTCTCCTCCGATTGAAATGCACCAATAGCACATGTCGGAACATTATCAATTTTGATATCTGTGTATTCATTATAGAAATCTGTTAAACCCGGATTGTGCCCTACTAACATTACTGAAGTAACATCTTTATCAATCCCGGACAAAAAATCTTGAATGGTTTTAGCAGTACAAAGGTAAAGCGAACTATCGAATATAATATCACTTTTCGATATCGATATGTTCTCCCCAATTCCTTGTGCAGTGGCCATGGCGCGGGCAGCTGTACTCGAATAAATTATCTCAGGAATCCAATTACGCCTTTTGACCTCCTCACCCATTCTAACCAAATCTCCGATTCCTCGTTCATTCAATTTCCTATCGTGATCTTCAACCCCCAGCTCTGCCCAACTCGACTTGGCATGTCTTACTATGTATATCGTTAACATAAGATTAAATTTTAAACAGAATCAAAACTTTTAAATTGCTCTGCACTTTTATAAAGATACTAATTCTTTAAACTATCTTTACTTTTTAAAAGTATGATTTTTGGGTAGAAATTGTTTTCTGATATTTTTTATGTCAAACCATTTAAATTTCTAGATAACTCTGAGAAATCAGGCTCCAAACTAATTCTCTGCCCCAAAAGATAGTAAAATAATGAAAAAGACACCAGCACCTTATAAAGACTTTCAAGATGAGGAAATCACCCGTTTGCCGGGGATTAGAAAGTATTTATCGGTTGCTGATCATTCGATACTACAGGAAACTTTGGCTTTTTTAGCGCGTAAAAATCTTGGAAATGATTTATTCATTAAAACCCTATTATCCCCTGCAGTTGAAAAAGAAGATGATAGTATTTACTACAAATCGTTAATATATTCTTGTTTAAAAACTATTATTCCTCAAAGAAAACGAACTATCTCTTACAGAACGGCACCTAGAGTGGGTGCTTGGCTTGATTCCTTAGATGAGGTTTCTTACACACTGTCTACCTCTAATAATTTTAGAGAATTATGGCTGCTGTGTAAAAATATTCAATATCAGTTCTGCACATGGTTGAGCTATGACGACATTTCAAGTGATTTGATAAGTAATTTCATGACAAAAAATCAGGAATACATCGAATTATGTTACAAAGAAACGCCGGCTGCTTTAATGAAATTAGAAATTTTGCATTTTGAAATTCAATTGCTTAATGATTTGGACTTCCCCATCTTATCTGCAGAAAAAAACCCGGCACTTTTTCTCATAAAGTATAATCAACAAAAAGATAATGAGCAGGTGATTAGACAATATCTTGAAAAGAGAAAAAATCACCTCCTAACGAATAGCAAGGAAAAGTCATTAATCGACCAGGCAGAATTCTTTTTAAATTCTCGCTATCATAAGCAGGATTTTGCTGTTCAGCAATTACTCGCAGGTTACAATAAATATAATAATTTAAGTTTTCTTATTA
This sequence comes from uncultured Saprospiraceae bacterium, assembly GCA_937894165.1. Classification (GTDB taxonomy): domain Bacteria; phylum Bacteroidota; class Bacteroidia; order Chitinophagales; family Saprospiraceae; genus CALCSX01. The sequence goes on from CALCSX010000400.1 coordinate 27,140, forward strand.
AATATATCATTGATAATAAAAATCAAGCCTTAGCAAATATCATCGTAACGGAAATCTTTAATGATAGTTATGATTCTGCTTTTTTAGAAGAAAACATATTAAAACTGCATCAAAATTATCTAATTGATGAAAATACACTTCATCACAGCTACTTCAAATTGTTTTTATATAATGGAAATCCATCCTATCTCAATAAAGCTATTCAGGCAGGTTATTCATTTGATTTCATTACAGATAATTTGGAAACATTAGAAATTGAAAATTTTGATCCCAGATATATCCACACCTATTTGGCTTTCGATAAAATTGAAGAAATTGAAGCTGCTTTAATAAATACAAAATTTTTCACTGAGTTAGTAAGTAAAATCAATAACTATAAACTAAATTCAAAGATCTTGAACCTTATTGTAGTGAATACCCCTAACTATTTGCAAAATTTTGTGGGGCCAAAAAGTCATGAAGTGGTGGAGGCATTGGCTTATTATTTAAAAAGAGAAAATCAAACCCCATTGCTGCGAACACTAAAGGATTTAATAAAGAAAAAATTTCCGGAAAGGAAATTTTTACTGAAACAAATATAAAACCAAATATCCGTGAAAATTGAGCTTTGGCTAATAGGTGAAAATTCACCGCAATACATTGATGATGGCGTGAAAGAATTCGAAAAGCGAATTAAGAAATATTTACCCTTTGAAATTAAAGTATTTAAAAATTTAAAAAACACCTCCTCTTGGCCTGTAAGTCAAGTTAAAGCGAAGGAGTGGGAAATGATTTCGAAAAATATAAATTCTACTGACCACTTGATACTGCTAGACGATAAAGGAAGTAAATTCACCTCACTTCAATTTGCTGAACAATTAAACCATTGGATGAGCCATGTCCAAACTAAGCTTATATTTCTCATTGGTGGAGCTTATGGCTTTGATGAAAATGCATATCTTACAGCCCGACAAAAGTTGAGCTTATCATCATTAACTTTCTCGCATCAGTTAGCACGGGTAGTTTTACTCGAACAAATCTATCGCGGATTAAGTATACTAAATAACGAACCCTATCACAACGAATAATAAATGAGTATAACAGTAGGAATAATAATTGTGAATTTAATTATCACAGTACTTGGATTTAATCAAGCCGGCTTTTTAGAAAAATTTTGTGCATGGCCTCACCAAGAGCATCACAAAAAGCAATATTATAGGCTTCTGACTGGAGCATTTTTACATGGTTCATGGATACATTTTCTTGTGAATATGTTTGTCTTTTGGCAATTCGGAACTATTGTTGAGGAATATTTTAAAGTAATTATTAATGTTAATATTGGAGGATTATTGTACTTAGTAATGTACCTATTGACAGTAATTTTAGCGAATATACCTAGCCATTTCAGTAGAAAAGATGATTATACTTTCAGAGCGGTTGGAGCTTCTGGAGGAGTATCGGGCATTCTTTTTGTTTATATTTTAATAGCACCATGGGCAATGCTATATCTCTATGGAATTATTCCGATTCCCGGGATTTTGGCAGGTTTGGGATATCTAGCCTACTCTTCATATGCTGCCAGGAATACAGATGATAAAATTGACCATTCTGCACACTTTTGGGGAGCCGTAGCAGGGATAGTAATAACGATAGCGATGTATCCCCCACTTTTTAATCATTTTTTACAGGCTTTAATAAATGATTTTCCTTTTTAAAACTTAAGTTTTATTGCAACAATTTGAAAGAATCAAGATAATCTTGTGCAATGTCGCCTGAAGAAACATCAGCATCTGAAATGACCTGTAATAAGTAATATCTATTGCCTATCATAATTGATTTGTTTCTGATAGAAGCGCTGTCGTTTCTATAGTTTATTCGCCAAATGTGACCGGGATAAGATAAATAGTTTTCTTCTGCCTCATAGATTAATGTTCCACGCATTAAGAACTTTGATTCATCTACCGCCACATCAAAAAAATCTCGCAGCAGTTCACTTGAATCAGAATGCATGCCCTCCTCCGGATAATCAGTGTATGACAAGATAAATGCAAAATATTTTTCATTTTCAGTAGTGAAATCTACCGCATAAGAATGATAGGCTAAAGGTCCCACCTCTGTCTCTACTTCCCGCGAACTATACTTCATTAATCCCCCCGGCACTAATATTGTGAAGCCCCCACTTTCCGGCACAAACAACCTGGAATCAGGTAATTGTCCAACTAAATATTGAGAAAACAAAAAGCAGAAAACCAGCAAATAATTCGTCATTAAGGTATATTTTTTTGTTTAAACGTATAATACATTGCTTTTGATGTCTCAAAGATAAAATGTTAATAGTAGGGGCATGTAAAAGAATATTTTAAAATTTATTTTATATATTAAATATATTTTATATTTTTACTATACTTATAATCTTAAAATTAACTCCATGAAAGTTTTATCTACACTAATTACCTTGATTATCATATTTTCGATAGGTCCCATAAAAGCTCAGGACTACTGCCATTTGATATTGCCGGGAAGTTTTACGGCCTGTGAAAATCAATTGGGTGCCGGAGGTCTAAAAATTTTAAACGGATTTTGTTCAGAAGATCCCATTGTGTTAACGATGACACCACAAGAAATCACTCCGGTCGCTTTTTGTAGTGGATCGAATTCGGTATTGAATAACCCATCTTATTTTGCTTTCGAGGCGGATGGATCCGGTGAATTTAGTATTACTGTTTCAGTATTACCTGACAAATGTCATTCGGGCTCAGGAGGAATTCAAGGAACTCTTGTAAGCTTAGGCGATTGCCTCACACAGCAAGCAATCAGTAATTGTCAAACAGATTGTACTGCCTCTCCTTTTACCTTAACTACATTTCATACACCTGAACCGGGAGAAATAATAGTTTTAGTACTAGATGGTTGTTCCGCAACTATTTGCGACGTAGAAATCAACATAAATACGGGCTGGATCAATGTACCATTCGAACCTGAAGTGGATCCTGAAATACTTGACCAAGCTGTTGTAGCACCGGTCGGAGAAACAATCTGTAAGGAGGTTACTTTCAGTGTTGAACCCGAATTTGAAGGAATCTGTAATTATTTGTGGACCCTTCCCGATAGTACCACCAGAATAACTTCCACCAATACAATTGTGTTAGAAAATCATGAACTGACAGATGGTTTAATATGTGTTCAAGGCTATTCTAATTGTTTTCCTGATCTATTTTTTCCATCAGAGAATACACTATGTTTTGATTTTATCAATGAAGGTTTCGACGATATAGTTATTACTTCGGATGTTAATCCGGCAGATTGTCATACTGAAAATGGATCAATAAACATTACCGCAGAAGGGGGGGCAGGGGTTTTTCAATATACTTGGCTACCTTCCGTGTCAGATACAAATTACGTCGAGAATGTGGCAGAAGGAACATACACGGTTCAAATTAGTGATGCAATAGCACCATTTTGTGTTCATGAAATACAATCTATTTATGTCGGTTCAACCAATAAACTCCAAGTGGAAATAGTTGAAATTATAAATGCAACTTCAGCAGATAATGACGGGAGCGTAACTTTTCAAATAAACGGACCTGAAAATCAATATCTATATTATCTCAATGGTATTGAAGGAGAATTAAACCAAACATTGAATACCATTTCAGATCTACCTTCCGGTAATTATAGCTTAGTAATTTTCGAAGAATTTGGATTTTGTAATCAAGGATTAACTTTCACTATTGAAAAACCAAGTTCCAGTTTGAATCACTTAAAAAATACCGAGAACTTAATTATTACACCCAATCCAACCTCTAATGAAATTTACTTAAATAATAAATTTTTAGGAGATCCCTATCACCTATATAATCTATCCGGACAAGAAGTTAGGTCAGGTATTTTAGAAAATACTACCATGAATTTAAACCATTTAAATAATGGAGTTTTCATACTTAAGATACAAACAGAGGAAGGAAAATTTCATGTAGGAAAAATTATAAAAATAAATTAAACTTATTTTTTATAGAGAAATATTGATATTCTCAGCATTTAATTAATGCTGAGAATTTTTTATTTTAAACAATCATGTAAAATATACCGTTTTAATTTTTATATGGACTTATTAATTTCTAAGATCCTAATTTATTAAATACACCTTAAAATATAAAATTATGAAAAATACAATGTTATTTCCTTTACTCTTCTCACTTTTAATCATATTTGGGTGCGAAGACAATAGAAATGAAAGAGATACTGAAGATGTTCCCCCTTTACAGGAGGGTTTGAACAATATTCAAGGCACACCACCTAATGAGATTGCACCTCAACCTCGCGTGGGAGATGATCAAACACCAAACAGAGTTGATACAACGATGCAATCGAATGTAACTGACCGTGAAATCGAACAGTATGTTAAGATCAATAGACGTTTGGAGACCATGGATTTACAGACCGGGCAAAATTCTAATATTCAAATGAATCGAATAGTAGAAGAGGAAGGTCTTAATATGAGAAGATATCAAGAAATCGGTGTCACTCTGCAGAATGATCCAACGCTTCAGGATAAAATGACGAGATATCAGAACGAAAACAGGCAATAGCTGTAAACCATTATTTTAATCAACTTAAATAAAAATACGTTTTTTAGGTTGTATTTTAAAAGGGCAAATTACAATCATTGTAATTTGCTCTTTTGTTAGGGCAACAAATCTGAATTTTCAATGTTGTTTTAAAAATAACAGCGTGAACTAATTACGTTATTTTTTAATTTAAATATATTGACATAGGCACTTGATTAATTGCATAATTCTTTGTAAATTAGAGCAATTAAAATAATAACAATGGAACAA
>CALCSX010000401.1 GCA_937894165.1 uncultured Saprospiraceae bacterium
TTACGAATTACGAATTGTTTTGCTACGAGCCTTGAGCTGCGAGCTACTAGCTGTGGGCTTTGAGCCATGTTGTAATTTAAAAATTACGAATTACGAATTACGAATTGTTTTGCTACGAGCCTTGAGCTGCGAGCTACTAGCTGTGAGGTTTGGATTAAATACAAATTTAACAATTTACAGAGATATGAATGCTAATCAGTGAAACGATAAACTGCAATTGGTTTAGAGAGTTTAGAGGGTTTAGAGGGTTTAGATTCTTGTTCCAATAAACAGCGAAGCGATAAACAATAAAGTGCTAAACAGTGAAACGATAAACGTTATTAAGTTCTGAGTTACGATTAACCATTAACCATTAACGATTAACCATTAACCATTAACCATTAATTATGCTCTCCGCGCTCTCTCCCAGGTGCTCTTCTGACTTCCCTTTATAAATCTCGCAAAGCCATAAAAAACAGCCAGGTTCATCATGGTGAAATAAAAAGGAATGGAAGTCAGCTTGCTTTTTTGATTTTTCTTCTCCAATTGATATCCTTGATAAGCCAAGAGATAAAATAATATTTGAAGCCCTAGAATTATAAAAAATATGCCATTGCCATTAAGTACTAAAATCATACTCGTCAACAATAATACAGCCAGTGCTACCGGAGCTACCGACCAACGTAATACTCTATGGGATATGTAGCAAAATGTTAAAACAGGATTATAAAAGGGATTCATAACTTTCCCCAATCTGAACATAGATTGCCAGCCGCCCGCACAAATCCTAACCTTTCGCTTCCATTCTTCAGCCGTATTAAAGGAAGCGGTTTCCATAGCGTAAGCTTCTGCAGTGTATTTTACGGTGTATCCTTTCAAACAGACCCTCATCGATTGCATGAAATCATCTAAAATGGTATCCTCCTCCAAAGGCTCAAACAATGATTTACGAAAGGACATTAATTCACCCGCAGCACCCACCACACTATATAATTCACTATCCAATTTCTTGAGAAGCGATTCATATTTCCAGTAGAGCCCTTCTCCTTCTGTGCTCACACCTGATTCGTCAGTGCTGAGGATTTTCTTTTCTCCTGTCACAGCCCCTACTTTTGGGTCGCGATAAGGGGAAATCAGGTGGTAAAGTGCCGATTTGTTGAGCAAAGTATTGGCATCGCAAAAGACTAGTATGGGATTTTTAGCCTCATCCACCGCTCTGTTCATCGCTGCTGCCTTGCCTTGCCTCCTTTCACTGTGCATCCATTTTATACTTGGAATATAAGGCTGTATTAAATCCATTGAGTGATCGTCTGAGCCGTCAGTAATGAAAATAAACTCAATTTTGTCTTCCGGATAATCCAGACTGAGTGTATTTTTTATTTTTTCCACAATAAAATCCCCCTCGTTGTAGCAGGGTACTATCATCGTTATACCCTCGACGTAAGAATGATTTTCAACATTTTCGGAGGAAAATATTCTTTTTATTTTGACTAGCGCAATCATTATAATTCCATAGCCCACATAGGTGTAAAAAACTATCCCGAAAGCAATAAAGAAAATGAAGATTAAAATATTTTCAAAACTCATCGGATATTTTCTAAATGATTGTAAATTAATTCCACCCGCTGTTCCCATGAGTTTTGCATTGCGAAGCTGTTCCGAAGACGCCTCTTTTCCGTGTTATCACTTTCTAATTCAGATAGTAATGCATCGTTAAAACTTTCAATATTATCTCTCACTGCAATTATTTCACTAAATCCAAGAATATCTTCTGAGAAATTGGTTGATATAACGGGCTTTCCGGATGCCAAGTACTCATTTATTTTGAGAGGATAGATGCTTTTGGTCAATTCATTACATTTAAAAGGTAGCAAAAGCGCATCGAAGGAGGCTAAATAAGCGGGCAGCTCCCGAATGTCTTTTTTACCCGTGAAATGGAGATTTTCAATATTGTCTAAATCTATATTGGTATGAGCATAGAAATTTTTCGGGCCGACCATCACAAAATTTATCGAGGGATTACTTTCGCAAATGTATTTTATCAGATCATAATCTAGTCTTTGACAAATATTGCCGGTGTAGCCTACAATTTTACCTTTCATTTCTCGAATTTCGAGAGGCTTTTCTAAGTTTGCGAAAAATGCCTTATTAAATAGTTTGATGTCTGCAGCATTGGGCAGGAAATCTACTTTTACACTGCCCCGATTTTCGAGAATTTTGCTAAGATGGGTGGAAGTAGCAAGATTCAAATCTGAATTTCTCATGGCTTTTATCTCCAAAGCCACACCGTGTTTCACCAAATAATCATCCAATTGCGCAATGTCATCTCGTGATTGGTAGATAAAATATTCAGGTTTTAAATACTTAGGTTTTTCATTGAAATAAAAAGGATTGAATGAATTAAAAAGTATAAATTCATCAATTCCTAATGATTTTAAGCTTCTCGCAACTGCTTTTTCTAATCTTTTTTGATTTATCCCGGCTAAATAATTATACATTCCACCTTTCGGCAGCCAATTGATAGGAATCATAGCAGGTGGTGTGAGGTAGTATAAATTTTCAGATTCTTTTGGAATCTTTCCGTGAGCATCTCCTGTACTCAATAAAGCTTCTTTTCTATGCTGGAGTCGGGGCTCTTTCCATTCTCGAAATACATCAAGAAAAGTGTATGGATAATCGATATAAATGACCTGAGTTGTCTGAGCGAAAGCCTTAGCTAAAGACCATGAAGCTGAAGAAAAATCACCATCCCAGCGCGACATGCTTATCATCACAATGGGTAAATTTTTTATATTATTCGACATGAATAACTTTTGAAAATGGAGTTAAATAATATAATTGACGACTTAAATTTAAATATAATATATAAATCAGTAACTTTATCATGTTTAAGTTTTAAATGTTTTTTATGGGAATAATCGGGATATTATTTATTATAATTTCATCAATAATTATTTTTTGGTTGTGTTTCCCTATGATTATTTTGCTTTTTTCTCTCAAATCCCGAAATGAGCTCAAGAGTATACCAAATGAAGAGGTTGATTTTGCCTGCATCATTACAGTTTATAATAACTTGGCGATTTCATTACCTCTGGTAAATTCCGTCTTAAGTCAGCGTTACGAAAAATTTCACGTGTACTTGGTAGCGGATAAAGTTACTGAAAATCAATATTATATAGAAAACGAAAAATTTACATTTATTAAACCTCAACTGGATCTTAATTCAAAGGTATTATCGATTGATACAGCTTTGAGGGCGGCGGTGAGGCACCATGACTATGTTTTAATCCTCGATCCTGACAACCTTTTACATCCTGATTTTTTGAAGGAAGTGAATCATTTTCACGCGCAAGGATTTGCAGCTGTACAGGGTAAAAGAACTGCCAAAAATTTGGATACAGATTTTGCTGCGCTGGATGCAATGGGGGAATATTACTACGATTATATTGTCAGAAATGCTCCCTTCGAAGCTGGCTCCTCATCGACAATTGCCGGATCGGGGATGTCTGTGGAGCGAAAATTATACAATGAGGTAATTCAAATGGGTTTGGAAGAGTTAAAGGATAAGGGGATTGTTGTTTCGGAAGACAAAACATTGCAAATTAAAATAGTCGAACGCGGTGAGCGAATCGCTTATGCGGGCCGGGCAATTATTTTTGATGAAAAGGTAAGCAATGCAGTCCAAATTGAAAGGCAGAGAACAAGGTGGTTAAATTCTTACTTTCGACACCTTCAAGAGAGCCTGAGTTTGATACTTACCGGTATAATGAATTGGAATTTTAACCAGATTTTCTTCGGCTTGGTAGTTGTTATGCCTCCGCTTTATTTAATTATTGTAAGTACAATTTTTGTCTTATTCTTAAGTTTATTTTTCAATTTTTGGTTAAGTTTTATGATTTTGCTTTCGGGGATACTATTTACAATCACCTTCATTTTCGCCTTGCAACTCAATCGCGCCCCGGAGGAAATATGGCGGGGAATACGCAAAATTCCGTCATTTATGTGGGCCCAAACGAAAGGAATGATAAATATTAATGCAGCCAACAAGGATTTTATGGCGACTTCCCATCAATATTTTGCTAGCTTTGAAGAGGTCTGGGAAAATAGAAAAAAGGACTTCGAATAAGACTTATCGCTTAATTTTCGACAAGATTTTTTCGAGATATTCTTTGTAAATGACCGGGAGTAATCTGAAAGATTCTAAATAAGAAAATTTCAAAAATTTTCGCAGATAGGCCTGTTTGAGCAGTGTCACCAGCACGATGGAGATCAAAAGTGCCCAAGCGGCTCCGTACAATCCCATAATTGAAATCAAAGTAATCGAGAGAACCACTATTGAGATGAGTGTTAGGGTGACAAAAAAGAAGTTGATATTGGGTTTGTTTATGGCGTCCAGGAAAACTCCCGTCTGCCTATCAAAGGGTCTGAAAATTGAAATGATGATTATTATACGTAGAAATTTTACAGCATCCAGATACGCTTCCCCGGCAATTATCAAAATGATTGGCTCTGCAAGTATGAAAACCAATATCATAAAAGGAATAGTAAAAGCCAGCATCTGAGATACGGATCTTTCGTAAAGGCGCGCCAAATTTTCAGTCTCATTTTTTGAGGCCTGATTAGCCGCGACAGGATAAGTAACAGAAGCAATGGAGTTGATGGGCACCTCGATAAAGTTCAACATCCGCCCGGCAGTATTGCTGATGGCAACCTGTACAGGCGAAAGTATAAAAGCCAGTAAGAATTTATCTAAACTGTTATAAAGAACGACCATTAAATTGGTTCCGAAAACGAATTTTCCGAAGTGAAAGATTTTATTCATCCACTGTTTTGATAACTTTTTTGAGAAAAGCAAATATTGTTTTGCCTGAAAATAGCTCATCACAGTAGCTAGGAGCAGTGCAATATTATGGAACCACACCAATTCAATCAGATTCAAGGGATAAGACGAAAAGTAAGCGGAAGTGATTAGAATAAAAAATGGTAATGACTTGAAAATCCCCGAATAGAAATAGGCTTTAAAGTCCATTTTGGCTTGTAATAATATTAGGGATTGGGTATGAATTACATGTATTGGTAATACCAGACAGTGAATAAAAATCAAGGACCGCAATTCCTCCGCACTCAGCCAAGCTGCAAGAGCAGGAGCAATGAGTAAAAGTAAAAGGATGAAAATTAGTGTCAAAATGGCGTTAAGAAACAAGGAGGCAGACATAATTTCTCGGTAGGAGCCCGTATTTTCCCCCACCAGAAATTTTATTAATCCATTTTGTAAAAAGCCATAGCGTGCCATCTCTACAATGCCAATCGTAGTAAGAAACAGTACCCATGTACCAAATTCGTCCACGCTCAGAATTCGGACTAAAAACATAAAGCCTACAAAACCAAGCAGAAATTCCACCGACTTGTTTAACAGCATATAAATGCCGGAGCTTGAATTTGTTTTTGTTGCTTGGTTCATCTATCTGCTATATCATGGAATCATAGATCCTTAAAAGTTTCTCTGCAGCCTTGGTGTAACTAAATTCTGCTGCCCGCTCACCTCCTGCAATTATTAATTTTTCCCTGATTTCAACATCGTTTATTACTGTAAGCATAGCATTTTTTATATCTGTTACAACTGTAGGATCGACCAAAATTGCTGCATCTCCTGCTACTTCGGGCATTGATGAGGTATTGGAAGTAATTACCGGACAGCAACATGCCATAGCTTCCAGTATAGGAAGCCCGAAGCTTTCTCTCAAAGACGGATACATAAAGAAATTTGCTAAAGAGTATAGGTTTGGTAGAATTTCATTCTGAATATATCCGGTTAAAAAGATGTTTTTTCTAATTTCAGGGGCATTTATAGAATTTAGCAAATCCATTAAATTGTCTTCCCCAAAGTCGGGCATCACCATTTTTATTGAAGAATTGCTCTCTTTCAAAAAGGATTGGAAGGCTAAGAGAACGTTTTTCAGATTTTTTTTAGGGTCAGTATTGCCTAGAAACAATATAAATTCCTCGGGTAAATTATATTTATCAAGTGTATGCCTAGCTGCATCCCGCTCGACAGATTTGAAATGTGGTCTTACACCATTGTATATTACGATCACTTTCTCAGGTGAGAATTGAAAAAAAGCGTCAATTCTTTCCTTTTCAAATCTTGATACAGTAATTAGGTGTCTGGCTTTTTTGGCGACGATGGGCACATTCCATCTGCGGTAAAGATTTCCGAATCTTTGGTACCAAGTTCCGTTTTTCAGATCAATTTTCTCCATATAAATAATATCATGGAGTGTAATTAATAAAGGGACGGTTGTGAAAATTGGAGCAGTATTACTGGTTGTATGAAGAAGGTCAATTTTATACTGTTTGACTGCACGCGGCAGGTGATATTGTTCCCAAATAGGGTAGGGGCTTTTAGGTAATTTTACAATAGTCATATTTTCAGAAGCTTGAAGCACTTCTGTATCCTCATCTTCATTTACGAAGACAAAAAAATGGTGTGAGCCGGGCAATCTTTGTAATTGCAATAACAATTCCAGAATGACAAGATCCATTCCATGCTTTTTTTTTCTGAAAATGCGCTGCGCTTCTATTCCTATCCTCATAATTTATGCTCTAAAAATTGAATAGGATAAAGATAGAAAAATCCTAATTGCGGCTATATTTTTTTAATTATTTTAGCCGGTACGCCACCCACCAGTGTGTAGGCCGGAACATCTTTTGTGACGACAGCACCCGCTGCAACAACAGCTCCTTTTCCTATAGTTACCCCTTTCATAATAATGCAATTCATAGTAATCCATACATCGTCTTCTATGGTTATTGGAGCGATATTTCCTTGATCAGCGAAATGGTCATCAACTGTATGGTAATCGTTGTCGATAATTACTGAATTGGGCGCTATTTGAACATTATTACCTATTTTTACATCGGAACTAACTGAAATATGAGCCCCAATAATTCGCGTATTGTTTCCAATCTCTAAATTGGCATTATAATCTACAAAAATTTTTGTTCTGCTGACATTCGACCATATGCGGCAGTCATCTCCTATTATTATATTTCCCTTGTTTACTATTTTAGGACGACCGTTAGTGGTGGTTATTCTACCTATAGAGTTAATTTTGCGCAAATGCCATCTGCTTAAAAGAAAACGAAAAGCAGTTGCAATAAATAATTTTGTAAATGTAAAAATATTGAATGGTCGCCCTTCCGCTGCGAATTGATTTTTCTTGTTTTCCACCCATTCCTTGATTCTTTGAGTGTTGGACATATTAAAATTGTTTTAGTTTTTGAGGTTTGGTATCGTTAATAATAATATTTTCTCCATTGGTGGTGTTTTCCAAAAATGGTGTAGCAGAAACATCCCACTTTTTTAGGTTCCACAAGCAAGCTGAAATATAGGCTGTAAAACTTTTCTTTCTTCCCTTGATTAAAAATGTGAGTGCATTCTTAGGAAATGCTACGAAAATATAAAAGAGCGCACTAAATATTTTCTCCAATCCAAAAGTGTTTCTTCTCATAAAAATAAGGCGACCTCGATTGATATAATACACTTTCAATGGTGAGTTGACACCTACGGTTATGGACTCTTTGTGATAAATCTTTGATGTTCCAATGTAATATGTTTGAAAACCCTTCCGTTGGATAGCCTCACACCAGTCATGTTCTTCGTAATACAAAAAATAAATGTCCGGCATCAAGCCTGCTATCTTAACCACTTTCATAGGAACCATCATAGCCGCCCCATGCACTAGATGAGTGGGAACCACATGTGAAAACTTTGCTGAATCTTTTTCCATATAACCTATTGTAGTTCCTCTGATTGTGTATTTATTCAATGGATTAGATCCGGCATATTGGATCAATTTTTTGTCGCCCGGCTGGAAATATACTATTTTAGAACTGGCAATTCCTATTTTTGGATTTTTTTCGAATTCAGCTACCATGGGTTCGAGAAAATCCGGTTCTACTTCTGTGTCATTATTGAGAAACATCAGGTATTTGCCTTTAGCTTTCGCAATACCTAGATTATTCCCGCCCGCAAAACCTAGATTAACAGAGCTTTTAATTAGGAATATTTCAGGAAAAGTTATTTTTAGACTATCAATTTCTTCTTTGGATCCATTATCTACAACAATTATTTCGTAGTTAGGATAGGTGATTTGTTGGAGTGATTGGATAAGTTCAGCGGTTATTTTTCGACCATTAAAATTGACGGTAATGATAGATACTAATGGATATTCACTCATGTAATATTATAATTCTTCTTTAAAATTTCTTTATCTATCATAGGAGCCAAAAATATAAAACTCCAACTGATGTAAATTATAGTACCTGTTGGCAATTGCCCCAGTAATGGATTCCCATAACTAGCAACGGCAATTCCTGCAAAGCCTGAATATAAGGCAATTATTTTAAATCGTAGTCCCGGATCAATTAATTTTTGGGTTATAAAAAATCCTTTTATCAAAATAAAGACCAGCATACCTAAATGGAAGACCAATCCTATAATTCCTGTTTCCCCCCAAATTTTAACATACCAACTATCTGTAGGGGTCTCAGCGAGGAAGGTATGGGGGCTGAACCGCTTTCCCCATGAACCTGTAGAGCCTATACCACCACCAAAAGGTCTATAAGTCAAATATTCGGCATACTTCTTTTGATTGTCAAGTCTGACATTTAATGAAGGATCTTCAGGGTCCAAGGCAGTCCTTAATCTTCGAATCTCATAAATATTTTGACCTGCCGTACTAAATTTTAAAAAACCTAGAAGTAATGCCATAAAAACTATACCGAAGAAAAAGACCTTAAAATTCTTTGAAGCTAATAGGAAAACCATTATTCCAACCAGAGGAACAGCTAAAGCCCCCCTTGTCCCTGATAAAACCATTAAATACAAGCAAATAACTCCAATTACAGCCCAAATTATTTTGTATCTCATACTAAAAGGGCCACAGGCCAATACTATGCCTATTACAGCTGTATGCCCCATGCCCGCACCGAATTGCCCGGCATCACTGAAGAAAGAAAAAATTCGTAATTTTCCAAATAAAACATGAGTTAAGTAGGGGCCGGTCTGTAGCCAAGCCCACTCAGCATTACTTGGGCCGAAAAGATACTGCTTTATACCCCAAATAGCTGCTAGAATTGAAAAAATGCCAATTATTACAAGGAGTTGATTCAAACGTGATTCTGTATTGTAGTAAAGTAAACTAAGGAAAACAGTCAGAATCATATAGATAAATACCCCGCGGGAGGCGTAAAACCAAGCAGCAATACTTACAGCTTCAGGGTTGAAGAGTTGTATAATGCAATAAACCGACCATATTAAGGAAAGTATGAACAGTTCGTTATTTAAATTCTTAAAATCCGGTCTGTAGAGTGGGTGAAGAAGTGCTACCGCCAATCCTAATGCTAAAATGAGGTCAACAGTTAATCCTACAGGGGCAGGCGTATATCTTGTCAAGCCAATCGCAAGAAATGATGCTACGAGTGCAACATTCAGCGCGTTCCCCGGGTGAAGCGTAAAGTAATAAAATACTAGTGCAGCAAAAGGAATCGCTCCAATTAATGCAATTCCCATCAATTTTGATTCTGAAATAAACAATCCCATGAAAAGAGCAAGAACAAAAGCTGACGCTAAAGCCGCTATTAAAATTATAGGATTTTTACTTAAAGTCATATGCTCATAGTTTCCTTATTGGAATTCCAAAAATATTTCCTTTTGAAGGGGAGGCTGCCGTAGACCTGGACTAAATCATCATTATCCATTCTATTCAGAATTAATCCCATCTCAGCATTCGTGGTTTGATAAAGGAGTTCAATTGCCTTTTTGTCGGCTATTGTCCATATTCTATCAACACTCAATATGAAAATTGAATAATCACAATTGTTAATCAGTTTTACCGGGATTGGCTCTGAAAGGATTGAAGGCAACTCCATTATGATACAATCATACTGAGACGGATTGTCTACAATATCCTCTACCTTGGAATAAGAAATGAAATTTTCATCAGTATTATATTGATATATATCGATATTGGAAAACTTTTCTTTCGAAATGGCTAAACTATTCGGATCTTGCGTTAATAAGGCAATTCTTCTATAGTTCGAATTAATACTCTCCGCAATCATTTTGGTTATAAAACTCTTTCCTTCGTTCTTTTTAATACTGTTTATAGTAACAAATAAGTAATCGTTTTTTGCCTTTTTGGAATTAAGGATGGATACTACGGTGTTTTTAACAATTTTAGAAATCCATTGCATTAAAATTGCCTGTTTAGTCATATTCGAAGATTTTCTGATTTTAGGAAATGAGGCAATTGCCTTCATTCTTGTCAATTTCTGACCTTTCACCAGCGTTTTAATCCGCATGTCGAACAAGACCATAATCACTAAAAATGTAAATATTAATCCCCAGACTACTACATATGATCCAAGAACCATTATAGCTCGTCTGCTGGATACAGGACTTTGAGGCAAATAAGGTCTGTCGATAACTTTGAAATGAGAAGCTGTCTCCAGATCATATTTTTGAAGGAAAGCCATGTTAAGTCCGTGAAGGATTGATAAATATTGACTTTCATTCACGCTAACCTCTCTCTCAAGTTTTTTTAGTTCAGCACCGAGGGGTGCAAATTCTGTAATTTTCCGATCCAGATATTTTGAACGGTTTTGCATTACATCTAGCGCTACATTTTGTTCTTCATATTCTAAATTTAGATCCAACCATGTACTTAAGATATCATTTCGGGGCAAACCCTTGTCAGAATTGTTGGAGGAAAAAACATTTTCAGACTTGACATCAATTTCCTTTCTTAACTCAGCAATGTCATTCTCTAACCGCTCTAGTTGAAATTGTGAGGAATTTTTATTAAGTTTTAAAGCTTCAAGTTCGTTGTTTTTATTAATAACCTGCCTTTGTAACTCCTTTAAATCGTCTATATTTTTAACTTTTTGCTCGAAATTATCAAACATTCCTTCCAAATAATCAATATTGGATTCCAACCCTTTACTTAATCTTTCCGCTCGTTCTACATCCTGCTCCTGCTCCAATTTAGAGATGTCGAGGTATTTTCCTTGTTCGTAGTAGTTGAGAATTTTAAATTCCGTAATAAATTGTTTTAATTCAGCTTCCGAATTTCTTAACTTTTCCTCTGCAATTACTAATTGGTCCTGAAAATAAGAGATGGAATTAAGATTTTCATTATATTTTAATTCTCTGTATCTTTTACTGAAAGTTTGGATGACAAAATCAAGCGTATTTTTGCAAATTCCGGGATCATTGTTACTATATATAATCTCTAAAACATTACTTGTTGCTCGCCGGCTTGCAGTTAATTTGTTACTTATATTTGAAAGGCTATAGTTGGGATGTGCTTTTAGTAAATAATGGACAGGAGTGTTCTTTTCGCTATTGTAATACCTTACAATATTGGAATATGTCGAATCTTGACTGTAATTATCTTTTAATTGCGCCCATAGATCACTGTTGATATGATTTTTTAATTCATCGATACTTGCTTTTGTCACAATTGTGCTATCACTATATTCTATAAAAATATGCTGCGATAAAAGCAATAAACTTGTCTCCTCAATATTCTCTCTGGATTTTAAAAGCAAAAGAATGTTGTCAAATAGATTGTTATAAGTGAAAAAATCTATTTTTGCTTCTTCACCGGCAGTAGTTTTACTGGTACTACTTGTGAATATCATCGCTGACGAAACATATTGTTTTGGTTGATTTCCAAGGAAATAATAAACAGCCACTGCCACAAGAAGTGGCAGAAGAAACAATAGTAGAAAATTATTTCTAACTAATTTAAATATTTGAACTACATTCATCTTCTATTCGATACATGAAAAGTGACTAAAGGTACACCCAGAAGTATTTCCAAACGGGTATATGATAATAGTAAATCTCGTCTCGCTCGTTCGAATTCTACACGAGATAGTGTTGCAATCTCCATCATCCTTGTATAATTCTGTAAGTCGATATTCCCGGCTTTATATTCAAGTTCCATAATTTTCAAGTTATTGGAAGAATTCTCCTGCATATTTTGCCTGATCAACATTAGTCTTTGGGACAATAGTAAATTGTAATATTCTTCTGAGACTTGATTAGCTATTACTAAACTCATCTCTTCTGTTTTAAATTGCGATGCTCTTAATTCGTGTTTTGCCAGATTGATTCTATTTTTTCGCGTTGCAAATTCTGACAATGGAATTGTCAAATTCACACCGACACGATATCCATTAGCAACATTTAACATATCACTTTCGATAGTGCCTGTTGCGATAAGAGACTGATTTCCATAGCCATAATTGGCAAACGCTGATAACATATTGGTCCAGGTCTTAGCTGCCAAATTAATTCGCTCCTGAGCTGATTGTTCGAGTTCAGAGTTTAGCATTATTGTGGGATGAACTGCCCGGGCATGAGCTATAAGGCTATCCAAAGGCAGCAATTGTTTGTCAAGTTCCTCGGTTAAATCAAAAAATACGAAAGCATCCTCAGTGTCTTCAATTTCAGGGGAGTCTATTTGGCTCCATCCGGAATTGATAATGAATAGTGATACTATAGAAATGGATAGAAATCTTATACGTCTTGGACTTTTCATTCAGGTTTTACTGTAAATTATTGATATTCATACTAAATACAATGAGTAATTTATTTTTATATATCTACAAATATTATGCCTAAAAAATTTAAATATTATTTTTTTCGGGCTTCTCTAATCACTTAGAATAATGAAGGTGTTTTGAAAATTTTCGCGAAGATCTATTATTTAGCTCTAAATCAGTTGCTTAAATTGGATAATTTTGAACCATCTACCTGCATATATGGAAAAATATAATTATTATATGGGGGATTCTTGATATTAATCAAATTTTTTTCGCATATTGGAATACTAATCCGGATTGAAAATTAAAGAAATAGAATGAGGGAGGAATTATATGTTCTCATTAAGCAAAATAGAGAGGTTTTTGACCTTTTTATTAATAGTAAAAATGGTTTTACCATATTATATCCGACAGAGGAATTTGCGTCTATCTCTAATACTGCATTCTTTGAGGCTTTAAATTATAATGAAAATAAATCATTTCCTTCATTCTTCGATCTATTTTATCATCCTAAAGACGCGCAGACTTTCAAAGAATTTCTACACAATATAAGTTCTAATTCATTTGCTAATACTGTAGTATCACTAAAGGATTATTCCAATTTAAGGATTGTAGATAATTGTACAATATTTTATTCTTTTGACAGTAATCAAGATAATCCCAGTTATATTTTATTCCATAATTTCCAATATCCGGAATTAAGCAGTCCCGATTTGGGCAATCCTTTACTAAAATACAGAGTATCTTTTGAAGATAGTCCTTTCGTCATGATGCTTTTTAGATTTGAAGATGGTATTATTCTGGAAGCAAACCCAAAATTTAAGGAAAACTGTGGAATATCGGTCGAAGATCACAAGAATTTGAAAATATGGGATGTTCTAAAATTTGATTCCACTGAAGACAGAGAAATTCTGAACCACAAAGTCAAAAAAAATCTCCATTTCGGACCCTTAGATATTCAATTTGTAAGCTCTAGAAAGGGAGGATACATGCCGGCTTTTCTGGATGGATTTTCCTTCGAAGGGAATGAAGGAGAGAAACTTGTATGGGCAACAGTTAGAGACCAATCACGATTGAGATTTACAGAAAACGAATTGAAGGTCAACACGGAACAATTAAAATCCATTGTCTCGATCTTTCCGGATCTAGTCCTTTTTTTTGATACGGAAGGCATCATTCAAAATTACTATGCGAACAATCTTCAGGATTATTCACTCAATGATGTTCCATTAAAAGCAAATAAAATTGAAAGTATATTTGGTCATGAATTAGGAGATAGATTTCTTCAAAGTATAGAATCAGTCCTTAACCTCAGTAATACAGAAGAATGTTTTGAATACAGCATTATGGGAAGTGCGGGGCTAAGCTGGTTTGAAGCCAGATTTATGAAGGGGACTAATGAACACGTTATTTGCATCGTCAGGAATATAAGTAATCAAAAAGCTGCGGAAATAAATTTACAAGAGGAGCGCCAGCTTTTAAGAACTATTATTGACCATATTCCTATGAATATTTATGTCAAGGATCTCGAGATGAATAAGATAATGGCCAACAAAGCTGAATATGAGTTCCTGGGTGCTAAAAGTGAAATAGAAGTCTTAGGACAGTCTGAATCTCGATTTTATCCTCCAAATACAGTTGATAATTCATTATTAGAGGATAAATACGTTTTGGAAAACGCGGAAGCAATCTTAGGAAAGGAATCGAAAAGTGTTAAGAGAAGTGGGGAGGAAAATTGGATTATTACCAATAAAATTCCTTTGTTAGATAGAGAGGGGCAACTAAAAGGACTTGTAGGAATTAGCTACGATATCACTGAAAAGCGAAGATCTGAAAATGATTTAAGATTGGTAAAGGAGCAGTATCAATTGGCAGTGGCGGGGAGCAATGACGGCATTTGGGACTGGAACATAGCTGAAAAGAAAGTTTTTCTCTCAGAACGTTGGAAGGAACAATTGGGCTATAAGGATGGTGAACTTGAGGATAACATGGAAAAATTATGTGAACTGATTCATCCTGCCGATTTAGATTTGATAAAAAGTACATTTAAGAAGTACCAAAATAAGGAGGTAAATCATTTTAGAGCTGAGATCAGAATTCAACACAAGGATGGAACTTATCGAAATATTCTGTCTCGAGCGAGGGGTGTGTGGTCTGAAACCGGAGAGTTGATAAGACTTGCCGGCTCCCATACCGATATTACAGAAAGAATAAACTCTCAGAGAGAGCTGAAAAAAGCTAAAAATTTCCTTGCACAAACCAGCGATATCGCAAGGGTAGGAGGCTGGGAAAGCGATTTCGATACGGAACAGGTGGAATGGACAGATATGACTAAAAAAATCTTAGGTCTACCTGAACAATATGAACCGCAATTCGAAGATAAACTTAGATTTTTTAAAGAGGGATATGACAGAGATCTTGTATCTGAGAATTTGTTGAAAGCCCTGAAAACGGGCGAATCTTTTGATGTAGAGATAAAATTGATTTCACCTCAGGAAGGAGAAAAATGGGTTAGATTAATTGGCATGAAGGATTTGTCTATCCGGGGCTCAAATAAATTGGTAGGAACTATTCAGGATATTACAGAAATCAAAAAGTTGGAGGATGCTGTAAGATCAAAAAATGCTGAATTGGAAGCCAGTTACAGGAAGATTAGCGAAATTACGGATTCAATTGCTGATGTTTTGTGGAGTTATCGAATTCATAATAATGGACAATTAATCAAAGAGTCGATCACCAAACAGGCAGATGAGCTTCTCGGTCTACCAAAAGGTACTATCGGCGACAGTTTCGAAAAGTTTTTCTCTTATATACATCCTGAAGATCATGATTTTGTAATGAATCAATTTCAAAACCTATTTTTAGCTGAAAAACCAAATTATGAGATAGAGTATAGAATGATTCTACCGGATAATTCCATCAAATGGGTAAATACCAATGCCAAAGCTTATAAAAATGCAAATGAGGTGTATACTGTTGGTCGCACCACAGATATCAATTTAAGAAAAGAAAATGAGCAATTAATTGAAAGACAGTCAGAATTATTAAAATTACTGGTAAGCATCACATCTGAATTTATTAATTTACCATTAAATGAGGTTTCTCCTGCGGTCTCCTCCTCCTTGGAAAAATTGGGCCAATTTATTCTGTCTGATGCTGCATTTATTTATAGATACCCTCATTATAATCTACCTCCTGAAAAATTATACGAATGGCAAAAAGAAAATACAAGGGAATTTGACTTAGAGGATATCATAATTGACTTGAACCCAATTTGGAGTGAACAACTTATTTCAGGAAATTATTTTAGTTCGAATAATTTATATTCTAATTCCGGAGAATATTTTAAGAATCTGGAGAAATTCGATTTGCAAACGATTATTACTTTTCCATTAATGGATGGATATGATTGCACAGGCTTCGTTGGTTTTATGTTTTATCAGGACAAACATGTTTTTTCTGATTTCGAGTTACAATTATTGAAAGTTTTTACTGAAATTTTGGTAAATATTAGGAAACGCTCACTACTACAAGAGCATTTGATAGAGGCCAAGGTAGAAGCGGAAACTGCCAATAAAGCTAAAACTGAATTTCTGGCAAATATGAGTCATGAAATCCGAACACCATTAAATGGAGTAATTGGTTTTACAGATTTATTAATGAACAGTAAACTTAATTATGAGCAATTGCAATACGCGGGCAGCGCTCATACCTCTGCGCATTCCCTGCTCGGTTTGATTAATGATATACTTGATTTTACAAAGATTGAAGCCGGTAAAATGAATCTCGAAGAGATCAAAACTGATATTATCGAACTAATGGAACAGACCGCGGATATCGTAAAATATAGTTCTGCCAAAAAGGGCGTCGAGTTTTTATTAAACATCGGCTTGAATGTACCGAGATTTATATTTGTCGATTCTTATAGGCTTAAACAGATATTAATTAATCTTTTGAGCAATGCAATTAAATTTACTAATGTAGGGGAAGTAGAATTAAAACTTGAGTTTAGAGCGACTTCTAAACCGAATATCGGAGAATTTCATTTCTCCGTCAGGGATACAGGAATAGGGATTTCTAAAGAGCAGCAAAGAAACCTATTTAAATCCTTTTCACAAGCCGACGCCTCAACTACCAGAAAATTTGGTGGCACCGGGCTAGGTTTGGTAATAGCTGAAATGTTAGCTAATAAAATGGACGCCACAATTACGTTAGACAGTGAAATTCATCAAGGAAGTACATTCTCTTTTACGATAAAGAAAGAGTTTTTTCAGGGTCACAAAGTAGAAAGTATAGGTATTGAATTAATAAAACATGTCCTTATTGTTGATGACAATCAAAATAATATCAAAATTTTAGAAAGAATTCTCAAGCATTGGGGAATTAATACGCAGGCAGTAATGAGTGGTGCCGAAGCTTTGGAAAAAATACAAACCAACTCCGATTTTAATCTTATTATCGTCGACTTTCATATGCCTGAAATGGATGGGCTAGAGACTATTGATAAAATTCAAAGGTATTTTGATGATAAGAGCATTGATCGACCTAAAATCATCCTTTACAGCTCGGCCGATGATAGTTTGATAAATTATAATATGAAGGACTTAACCATAGATTTTAAATTAATTAAGCCTGCCAAGATAACTGAATTATTATATGCCTTGAACTCACTTTATGATCGTGAAGATGTACGAAATGGAAATGTTGAGATGAAAAAGAATACGCTTCATGAAATTTTCGAATTTGATAGCAAAAGAAAAATTTTGGTTGCAGAAGATGTGCCATTGAATTTACTTTTAGTGAAAACTTATTTGAATAATAATTTTTCGAATTTCGAAGTGTTTGAGGCTTCGAATGGGGAATTGGCGGTGTCACAATATCAAGAAGTGTTACCTGATTTAGTTTTAATGGATGTCCAAATGCCAAAAATGGATGGCTACGAAGCCACTAGGGAAATTCGAAAATATGAAAAAATCATCAATCGCCAAGTACCCATAATTGCTCTTACGGCAGGCGCAATTTTGGAGGAAAAAGAAAGATGTTTAAATGCGGGAATGGATGATTTCTTAACGAAACCAATTAATAAGGACGATCTAATAAATACAATCAGAATACATCTAAGTAGAAAAAATGAATAGAAATTTTTATATTCAGCTTATATTGTAACAATTTTTTTTGAGTACTGAATAGGTTACCGAATTAAGTGTTTAAATATTATTGGTAAATTTGTGGGGAATCATACTTCATCGTAATTCACTTTAATTAAATGGATAAATACCTTTATTTTAATGTCTATTCAATTCCGGTAATTGTTGCTTGTATAGCTACAGCAATTTTGGGATATTGGGCATGGAATAAGGGGAATAAGCAGGGGCAGAAATATTTTTCCTACTTGATGATATCCTCATTTATTTATTCGTTTTTCTATTTAATGGAATTATCAACAGATCATAAGGAATTAATGATCACTTTCCTGAAATTCCAATATTTAGGTTCTCATTTTGTAGCACCTTTTTTACTCTTATTTATATTAAAGTATTCCGACAATGATTGGCAACTGAAAAGATGGCAATTTTTGAGTTTATACAGCCTACCAATTATTTTGCTTATTGCGGTATTTACAAATGAATACCACTTTAGTTTTTATGAAAGTTGGGATACTGAATTCAATGGCTTGTTCCTGACATTAATTACTGAAAAAGGTATCTTATATTGGATAATTCAATTTTATACGCTTTCACTAACTATTGTTGCCATATTTTTTCTGATAAAGATGTATTCTCAGGTTCCCAGGATGTATTACAAGCAAATAAATATGATGTTTTCAGCTATCATAATTTCTTGGGGGATTTATTTTCTCTATATGATAGATTTTGCTCCTTATAATTTAGATATTATCCCCTTCGCATTTGCTTTTTCAGGGATTCTCATCTATATAGGATTTGTTAAATATGGCTTTTTCGAAATAGTCCCAATCGCTTATAAATCACTTTTTGATAATCTGTCCAACGGAGTAATGGTTTTTGATGCAGGGAAAGTCCTTATAACGACCAATAAAGGTATTATGAAAATGCTTGGACTGAACAAGGATTTTCATGGGAAAAATCATAAAGAGATAATCAAACATATTCCGGAGTTGAAATCAATTTTGGAGGACAAAATCAATCAGAGATTGGAAGAAATTTGTTTTCACTCCAATGGAGATAAATTGTGGTTTACTGTGAATTTGACATTTATAGAAAAATCATATCATAAAAAGGGATTTTTACTCATTTTTAATGAAATTACAAGAGAAAAAACTTTCCAACAAGATCTTATTGATTCACGGGCTAATGCAAAGTTGAATGAATTGAGATTGAGAACTATTATTGATAATGCAGGGGATTTATTTTTGACTATAGACACCAATTTAAATTTAACCTACTGTTCAACAAATTCCAAGGACTTAATCGGTTATGATCATGAATATTTGCTGGGAAAAAATATTAATTTGCTTATCGACAGCGAACAAAAGCTATTCTATGAGAAGTTAGAAGCTGCCATAAAATCATCTTTAAAGTCCAATTCCATAGATTTTGAGATCAAAACTGCAGTCGGAGAACCAATATGGTTTAGTGCTAATCTTGCACCTATTTCTTTTATGGAATCTTCGCCGGATTCTATTCTAATGATTGCTAGAAATATTGCCAAACAGAAAAAGATCGAATCGGATATATATGCTCTTTCGGATGAATATGAGAAAGTGTTTAATGGCACACAGGATGCCATGTTTTTAATAGAAATTGCGGATGATGATGAATTTCGTTTTGTTAGAAATAACGAGACTCATCAAAGGCTAACTGGCTTAAGTTTGGATAATTTTAGAGGTAAAACTCCTGTAGAATTGTTAGGGGAAGATGTTGGTAATGCACTAATTCAGAATTATAAAAGATGTGTATTATTAAATGAGACTATTAATTATGAAGAGAAAATTGTTCTGCCGGCTGCGACCCGAATTTGGAGTACCACACTAACCCCGGTCACTAAGGCAGATAATAAAAGTTACATCGTAGGATCTTCCCTGGATATTACCTATAGAGTTGACGCTCAGAACGCAGTGATTGCCAGTGAGAATAAATTTCGATCGTTGGTTGAAAATGCAAGTGATATTATATTTTCCTTGGATTTGCAAGGTCGATTTACTTATATTTCACCAAATTCTAAGGCGATTTTAGGTTACAATCCGGAAGAATACCTTTACAAACCCTTCTATCTTTTACTACATCCGGATGATGGTCATATCAATTTACAGGCGCTAACAGATCTGATCTCCAGTGGTAAGGGGATGAGAAATATTACTTACAGAATAAGACAAAGCGACGGTAAATACAAATGGCATATTACCAGTGCTTCGCCATTGGTGGATAACATAACAGGAGAAGTTTCTATTTTTGGGGTAACACGGGATATTTCCGAAATCAAAGCTGCAGAACGAGCGCTTAGAAAATCCGAAAAACAGGCAAAAGACTTAGCAAGACAGTATGAAACCATTCTAAATAATCAATCAGTTTACATAGTTAAGACTGACTCAAAAGGGAATTTTACATATGTTAACCAATACTTTATAGATGAGTTAGGAGAGGGAGAAGAATTAATCGGAAAACATTCATTAGATTATATCCTTCCTGAAGATCTTGAGGTTTGTATGGAAACTATTAAAAAGTGTTTCAAGCAGCCCGGAATTCCTCATCCGGTAGTTTTAAGAAAAGCCGGTCCGGTCAGAAGAATTCGAGGCGGGAAATGGGAGTTGAAAGGGATAGTCAATGAAGATGATGAAATTGAAGAGATTTTATGCGTGGGGTTTGATATAACAGATCAGCTGGAGAGTTTGAAAAGATTGGAACGACTGTTGGAAGTCACCAGTGACCAAAATCAAAAGTTGCGAAGTTTTACTTACATCATTTCTCATAATATTCGATCTCATTCAGCTAATTTAAGTGGCTTAGCAGATTTAATATTAGATAGTAATGATGAAGATGAAAAGTCTCATTTGTTGACATTACTTAAATCAAGTGCGGATCAACTCGATGAAACGCTTGTAAATTTGAACGAAATTATTTCAATAAATGAGAATGTAGGTAAATTGAAATCGCTCATCAATATAGAAGATCGAATCAATAAAACCCTTGAAATATTGCATGGAGAGGTAGAAAAAAATAAAGTTACCATCATTAAACAAATACCCGAAAATCCTTTTTTCTATAGCATACCATCCTACATAGATAGTGCTCTTTTAAATATGATAAGTAATGCCATTAAATACAGATCAGTCGATAAAAAACCTGAGGTCAAGATCTTAGTTTCTAGAATTGAAGATAAGATTGAATTAGTATTTCAAGATAATGGCAGAGGTTTGGATTTGAAAAAATATGGGAAGAAGCTCTTTGGAATGTATAAAACATTTCATGGAAATGAAGATGCGAAAGGCCTAGGATTATTTATCACTAAGGCCCAAGTAGAAGCGATGGGAGGAAGTATTACAGTGGAGAGTGAAGTTGGAAAAGGATCAATGTTTAAAATAGTCTTGAATGCAAAAAATTAAAAATATTATTATCGTTGAGGATGATCCTATCTCGAGATTACTCATTAAAACTTTGGTAAATAAAAATTATAATGTAGATCAAAATGATACTTTTCTAAATGGAGAAGAGGCTATTAACTATATTAAAAATCGTGCCGAATTACAAGAGGAACTGCCTGACATTATCCTTTTGGATATCAATATGCCGGTAATGGATGGATGGGAATTCTTAGAGGAAATTGCTCGTGTGGAAAAAGCCAAAGCTATACCAATTGTAATGTTAACCTCTTCCATAGACGCTGAAGATGAAGCCAGATCCAAAACTTATAATAATGTCATCGGATATTATTATAAACCGTTGAATAAGCAAAGTCTTAATGAAATAATGTCTTCTTTAGATCATTTAATTTAGTCGACCTTTCTCCAACGACTTTTTTGACCGTCAGAGGCTGTCAATGTCAATATTAATTCGCTATAATCGTACTGCAAGGTCCGGTTGGATAAAAACTTCATTAATTCCGGCTCTGATAAACCGGGGCACGCCTTACGGGAGGCCATTAATGGTCCTATTTTTATCTTCTCCTCTTCAAATTCAAAATTTCCTCCATATTCGTTACATCCGCCGAAACCAAATAATTTCATTTGATCAATATTAAATTCAATATAGGGCTTTTCCTCAAAGGTCATTTTTATTTCCTCTCCTCTTGCTCCCAATATACTTTCAAAAACAAAAATATCATTTAGCCTTAAATCCGGAACTGCCATCCCGCAGCCTTTCAAGCTTTTACCCCCTATATTGAATGTAACCTGATGCGTAAATTTTTCTCCCGACATACTATCTTCACATTTCTCTGCTATAATTTCTAATCTTGCCTCGGGATCTTGAAATATATAAGTTCTCATCCCGGTTTTTTCCACTACTTCGACCTGAGTGATGTCGGTGACAAAATTTAGTTTCCGCTCAGACATAGAAGAAAATTTTATATTCCTATTAGTATAAATGTCAATCATCCAGCCAGGCTCATTTCCTCTAATATAAAACTTCACTCCTTCCTCTTTTAATTTTCCAAGAAAACTATAATTTTTTCTCCCCTCGCGGCTGTAAGGTTCTTTTTTTATCAGTTCTACAAATTGAAATGCCACATTTTTCGTCTCTTTGGTTTTTTTATCAATTTGCTCGGTTTTAATAACCTTCATTTGATAAATATTCGATGGTTTGATATCAATTCCTTCTATTTTGCCATCCCAAAACTCCCAAGTAGCATTTTGAAAGTTGGTGTTGTAGCTAATTCGATTGCAATATCCAGTCTCACTTTCCTCACAATTATACCTGTTGCCATCAAGAAGCAATAAAATTTCTTCGGTGTTTGTTAGTGTTTTAGAACTTGAACAACTCAAAAATCCTATCAGCAATATCGGGCAGAGAAGATTAAAAAAGGATGGTAATTGAAACATTCTCATATTCATTTTATTTGTCATAATCGAAAAATCCATTAAAAGAACTTAAAAAGAATCTAATAAAGCTTTATATTTAATCGAACACCAGTTCAGTTTTTATAAATCAAATAAATTGATAAATATGTTTACTCCAGAAGAGTTGGAAATTGCTGTGCAGAAGATAGAAAGTCGGATTGTCAAATTTAGGAAGAAAATTAAAGATTTGGAGGAATTGACCGGTCCAATAGCACCGGATAATGCGATAGGTAGAGTATCCAGAATGGATGCAATTGTAAATAGGAGTGTTTTAGAGGCAGGGCTCGCCGACGCTAAATTAACCTTGTCAAGATTAAATCTAGCTGCACAAAAGATAAAAACAAACGAATTCGGCTTCTGTGATCATTGTAATGCCGAAATCCAAAAAAATCGCATTCTAGCATTGCCAGAAACCATTTATTGTATAAAATGTGCTCAAACCTGGTAATTTTCAGTAAAATATTCAAAAATAGAACCATTGCAATGGCATTGCTGTTAAAATCGGTATTCCTATTTTTTTGAAACTAAATTTTTACAAATGAAAAATTACATTTTTTTACTTTTTGGTTTTTTATTCTTCTCGCCTCTTTTTGCTCAACAAGATATTTGTGATGAGCTTTATCTCTTTAAGGAAGGCTATTATATGAAACAAGCCGAATTTAATAGCAAGGGCAAACAAACAGGGACTTCTGAATTTCGAGTTTTAGATATAGTTAAGCAAAATGGAGCTGTCATTTCTACTGTTCAAATGAAAATTGATGATGGCAAAAAGAAATCTGAGCCGATGGAATATGAGGTTGAATATCAATGTAAGGATCAGACCCTATATATTGACCTTACCAGCTTTGGTGTAGAAATGCTTCAAGGAATGAATACAGCGGAAATCCGAATAGACGGAGAGGGGATGGCTTACCCTTCAAATCTTTCGGAAGGCATGAGTCTTCCCGATGTAAGTCAAACAATTGATATCATCATGGAAGGTATGGGGATGATGAAAACAACTATGACAGCATATGATAGAAAAGTGCTGGGAAAAGAAAAGGTTACAACTCCAGCCGGAACTTTCGAATGTTTTAAAATCACAAATACATTCACGATTAAAATGGTTGTGTCAAGCACATTTACAACAATCACTTATTTTAATCAGGAAATGGGTTCTGTGAAATCAGAGTTTTACAATCGCAATGGCAAATTGAAATCTTATTCTGAAATAATTGAATTTTCAAAATGATTTTAATCTGCTGAGAGTATCATTCTTCTATATACTTTTTTCTGTTTTCATATTTTCCAAAATCAATGGAGGCGCAAGTTTGTAAATGTGCCTCCTTTGTTATTGTAGCAGATATAAATTTTGCATTTATTCAATCGCCTTCAAGCTCTCAAAAATTTCCATATTTTGGGAAATCAAAGCTCCCTTTTTTATCCAATCAAAAATCTCTTCCTCGCGATTCTTGGAATATTTTTTAGTTCCTTTTAAAATCTTGATGGAAGCATCGGGATGTGACTGTAACAGGTCATTTAAATCACTCTTTGAAGCAATTTGAGAAAGGTTGAAATCGGGAGCATTTTCAATAAGAATGCCTCTCATTTCTACTTCTTCGTTTTTAAATTTTAAATACTGTCTGAAATAAGCACTGTCGATTTCCAAAAGTTGGACATTGACCAGCACTTTGTCAAAAACAATATCACTAAAGAGCTCAATAAGTTTTTCAGCTTTGATTTTATCACTGATTTTGAGTTTTTCCCAGTCGGAGGCAGTTATTGTATTAGAGGCGAGAAATTCAATGAATTCTTTCTCGAGATTCTTTAATTCTTCGATGGTTAAGACGCGATATTTCATACAAAAGAGGAATTTTCCTTTAAATATAATTCAAACGACCATTTAGCGCACGGATTCTGGTTAAACTTGGAGGCGTTTTTCTGAAGTGCTTGAGAAGGTAATTATCGAGATCGTAAGCAAATTTCTTTTGAGGTGGTATATGAACATTAAATCTCACCGGCTTTTTGCTGAAATTGTATTGATTCAATAATTCATCAACCAAGGTTTCTTGAACCGGTGAAAAAGGAAATCCTAAATTGAGACATTTATAATCGTTCTCATGTAGATAGTAATTGGAAAAGTAATAAACTGCGCACAATGCTACCTTAAGATATTCAAAATCAGGATCAATTACGAATTCTTGCAATTGTGCTTCATGTTTCCCTAAAATAAAGAATTTGGCATAGCCTATCATCCTGCTTTCAAAGAAAATTCCAAAATATTGGACAATATCTTCGTATTTTTTATCAATAATTGATGCCTCCTCAGTATAGTAATCCCAATTAAATACAGCGTAGGTACATTTTTTATAGACTGAAGTATCTACTTTATTAAGTAGAGGAGATTTATAGTGTAATACTTCATCAATCTCTACTCGACGCGTACGGTAAAAACTCAAGTCTCGCTCTAGATACATTCTATGAATACTATCTAAATCATCAAGTCCCCGATGGGTAGTGTTAGTAAGAATATAACTTTCATGTTTTCTGCTTTTCATGACAAAGGAATCTTGCCAAGTATAGCAAAGTAAAGAACTTCTACTTTTGAAAGGGAGATTTATACCAATATTTTTATTTTCAACCGGACCAATATAATTAGCTACTCGCCCGTCAAAATTCCATACACCATGATCCGTAACCAAAGTCTCATATCCTAATTCATTGAAGTAATGTTCAAATCTTTCGGGATAGGAAATTATATTTTCTATAAAACTTATTGCCATCAAGGTTTAATGCTTTTTCTTAATTACTGATACGCAAGAATGATACCAGTTTTGGAATTACGAATTTATTTTTTGGTATCTTGCAAAAAAAAATCAATTTGATGCTCCATCAATTAAGATATTTACTCCTTCTTTTAATTATTGTGGGGGTTTTAGGCTGTAGAGAGGGGGGAGAGAAAATTAATGATTCCTTCACCTTATTCAACTTCAGCGGGCAGACAATGGGCACAACCTATTCAGTAAAATATGTCTATACAGAAGAAATTTTAAATCCTGATTCTATTGATTCGTTACTGAAGAATTACAATCAGGCAGTGTCAACTTATATCAAAGAGTCCGTGATTAGCAAGGTTAATAATGCACAGGATTCATTGGTTCTTCCTTTGGATGAAAAAAGTAGGATATTCAAAGAAAATTTTATTTTGACGAAGACTGTTTTCGATGTTTCAGGAAACTATTATGACCCGACAGTAATGCCATTGGTAAATTATTTCGGTTTCGGTTATCAAGGCAAGGAGGCTCCAATAATTATTGACACAGCAGCAGTTGATTCGATTCGTCAATTTGTTGGAATGGATAAGATTTCTATTTATTCGAATGACTCTACTATGGTTATCAAAAAACAATTTCCTCAGACACAAATTGATTTCAGCTCGGTAGCCAAAGGTCATGGTGTTGATGAGGTAGGTAGATATCTTGAAAAAATGGGAATTTCAAATTATTTAGTCGAGATTGGCGGGGAGTGCAGAGCGAGAGGTAGGAAGGCTGATGGGAAGATATGGACTTTAGGTATATCCGTACCTGATGAGGGAAGTGATCCTACTGAATTTATTCATTATGTAAGCTTGGATAATTTAAGTATTGCTACCTCAGGAAATTATAGGAATTTTAGAGAAAATAAAAGTGGAAAATTCGGTCATACAATTAATCCCATTTCAGGCTTGCCTGAGTTGAATTCCATTGTAAGTGCTACAATATTAAGTCCTGATTGTGCAGATGCGGATGCATGGGCAACGGCGGTGATGGCGATGGGACCTGAAAAAACCAATAAGTTAATGAAGGATTTTGAGTTTGAAATGATGTATATTTATATCGACGAAATGGGGGAATTTAATGCTGTCTACAGTGAGGGATTTGAAAAGTTTTTAGTAAAAAATAATTAATTATGAAATTTAATCTTACACGGGATTTGGCTTTTTTTGACATAGAATCAACCGGATTAAATGTTTTAAAGGATAGAATTATCCAATTAGCAGTTGTTAAATATCCAAAAAATGGTTCAGAACCGATTGAATATAATAGGTTAATTAATCCGGGCATTCCAATTTCTGAAGAAGCTATGGCAGTCCATGGTATTACTCCTGACATGTTAAGAAATAAACCCACTTTTCAGCAAATCGCTCAGGAGATTTATGATTTTTTAGATAATGCGGATTTGGTAGGATACAATTCTAATAGATTTGACGTTCCATTATTGTTGGAGGAGTTTGCAAGAGTGGGTATAGAATTTGATTTGTCACGGCGTCGTACGATTGATGTTCAAAGGATTTTCTATAAAATGGAACCCAGGACGTTGCGGGCGGCTTTAAAGTTTTATTGTAATAAAGAGTTGCTGGATGCCCACGATGCTTTAGCGGATGTAAAAGCGACTGCGGAGGTATTATTTGGACAACTTAGAATGTATGAAAATGTTGATCTCATTGATGAGGATGGACATATTATAGAGAAGCCGATCAAAAATGACATGCAGGTTTTGCACGAATTTACAAATGATCTGAGAGTTTTAGATGCAACACAAAAGCTGAGAATGGATATGAATGGGGTAGTTGTTTTCAATTTCGGGAAATACGTCAACTTGCCGGTTGGGAAATCACTCTATGAAGATCAACAGTATTTTAATTGGATAGTAACCAAGGAGTTTTCTCATCAAGTGAAGACCATGGTCAAAAAATTAGTCAAAGAGTATGAGAAATCTCTGGAGAAGTAGCTTTCTATTTATCGCACTTATCGTTTCTTGTTCCCGACCTAATGAAAACTGTTTGGACATAAATGCTACGAACTATGATGTGACAGCGGAAGTTCAGTGTGAAACATGTTGTAACTATCCGAATTTGACTATAAATTTTAGCGCTATATTTCAAGGGGAGCCACTAAGTCTAAATCAGTTTATATATGAAAATGACTTCGGAGAGACTTACGGCATTGTATCCGGAAGATTTATTTTAAGTAATTTTCTCTTAATTGATTCTGAGGGAAATGATTTTAGAATTAGAGACAGTTTGTTATTATCTACAACAGGGTCAGACAGTTTGTATTTCAGAAAAGATTTTGTATATATCTCAGAACTTGCAAACAGAACTTATACTATGGGTCTATTCCCTGTGCAGAATGAATATAGAAAGATCGGCTTTAATCTAGGTTTGAGTGGTGATGCTTGTTCTATCAATCTATTTGAAGTGCCGGATAATGAAAACTTAGGAAGGGGATTAAGAGGTTTGTTTGATCCTGATACTCCTCCTGATTCGCTGATGTATTTTTCTGCCAGAATTGAGGTTTTAGTAGATACTTCTGAAGCTTCTATGCAGACCAAAATTCTTTATCTTCCGCTATGCGATATCGATATGAGGAATGAGCTTGAAACTTTCATTGGAGGAACTTCGGGCTTTGACCTGGCTATTCCGCTTCGTTTGGATTTAAATGAGGTTTTAAAAAATATACAGTTTTCTACGCTTGATTCATTAAATATTCTTCCCGAATGGAGAGAGGATTTTGTATCCGGTTTATATATCGAATGACAATAGGATAGATATTTTGAAGAAAGTATTCAAGAAAATAAAAAGCTTTCAGGATTTACAAACTTAAATTGTTATTCATTCGTTATTATAACGGTATTTTTAACGTTCTTCACCTTACGATATCAAATATAATTTTATGAAAATTCGATTTTACATTCTTTTTTCCGTTCTAATTACATTACTATCTTTTTCTTCTTGTGAAAAAACAGAGGGAAAGGGCGACTTGGAAATTAATTTTGTGGCCATGTATGATGACCAACCTGTAGTATGGAATAAGGAATTAGCTTATGCAATGTCACAAGCCATTAGATATGATAAATTAAATATGTTTCTTTCTGAAATCCGATTGAGAAAGTCTGATGGTGAGGTAATCCATCTTTCAGATATTGAATTATTGGAATTTATGGAAAAACAAGTAGACGAAAGTTCTGCCATTTTCGGAATTACCTTAAAGTATCCGGACTTGGAAGCAGGTGCATATTCACATATAGATATGGGCATCGGTGTTTCTCCGGAATTGAATGATCAGTCTCCTTCTGACTTTAACTCATCTAATCCATTAAGCAGACCTAGTTTTTATTGGGATTCTTGGGATGGGTATATTTTTACTATGATGGAGGGATCTTTTGCAGAAGATGGAACAAATTTTGATAAGGGATTTGTATTTCATACCGGAACTTCAAAAGCAGTTTCCGGACAATCAGCCTACAGACCCGTAACATTTGAACATGGTATCGAAATCAAAGATGGTCATACAACTAAAATTGATTTTATTCTCGATGCGAAGCAACTTTTCGAACAGCCTGGGAGTACTTATATTGATATAGCTACTAAAAGTGGTGCACATTCCTTATCAGATACACTTTTTATGAATTCTATATTGGGGAACTTTGCCAATGCTTTAAAGGTTAATACGGAACAATAAGGACAGAAATGTATACACGGGTATTAATATTTGTAATTTTATCATTATTCATTATGTTGATTGGGTGTCAACCTGATCCTATTCAACCTGATCCTAATGAGGGGGAGAATGACCTTACAGATATACCTTATGATCCTGAAGCATTCACAATCGAAAAGCCCTATGGATATCCGGAAATGGAGATTCCTTCTGATAATCTGATGACCTACGAGGGTATTGAGCTGGGACGTCGCTTATTCTTCGATCCGATACTTTCTAAAGATAGTACTATTTCCTGCGGATCTTGTCATCGTCCGGAATTAGCTTTTACTGATGGTCGAGCAATCAGTGAAGGGGTGAATGGCACTTTGGGTAGGCGATCTGCCATGAGTTTGGTCGATATAGGTTATGTCACCAATGGATTATTTTGGGATGGAAGAGCGGCGACCTTAGAAGAGCAAGCTTTATTGCCTGTGGAAGATCCACTTGAAATGCATGCTATATGGCCTGATGTTGTAGAGCGATTGCGTAAGCATCCTGACTATCCCAAGTACTTTAGAAAAGCTTTTGGAATTACTAAAATTAATGAAATAGATAAATACCTAACTGCTAAAGCTCTTGCCCAATTCGAAAGAACTATTATCAACAAAGGTGGATCCAGATACGACAGGCTAATGCTTCAAACTGGTAACGGTTTTGCAACCGAGCAGGAAGAGAATGGTAGAATAATGTTTTTCTTTGAAGCTTCAGGATCTCCTCTTCAGGGATTAGTCGATGCTGAATGTGGTCACTGCCATGCGGGAATTCGTTTGACTGGGGATGAATACAATAATAATGGTATCCAACCTGCAGCCGGACCTTTAGATTTTAAGGATTTGGGTCTTGGTGGCATCTCAAATGCTGAGAAAGATATGGGCAAGTTTAGGGTGCCCACCCTCAGAAATATCGCAGTAACAGCTCCTTATATGCATGATGGTCGCTTCCAGACTTTAGAGGAAGTTATAGACCACTACAATTCTGGGGGTCATTATTCTGAAAATAGAGATTCTAATATAAAACCATTGGGTATGAGTGAGCAAAATAAAAAGGATTTAATTGCATTCCTTCATGCCTTAACAGACGAGACAACCCTCAATGCACCGGAGTATCAGAATCCTTTTGAATAAAATATCCGGATTTTTCAATAATAAATATATTGCATAAAAGCAAAAAGCCCAAAAACAAGGTAGATCCAAGTTTTTGGGCTTTATCTTATTTTAGAAATTTATTGACAGAAATGTTTATCCCATTTCAGAAATTACCTCTTTTACTTCAGGAACCATTCGTTTCATCATGCCCTCAATGCCTGACTTAAGTGTAACAGTGGATGATGGACAACCGCTGCATGAGCCCTGCATAATTACTGTCACTACGCCATCAACGTAGGATTTGAATTCGATATTCCCCCCATCGTTGGCTACCGCAGGCTTGACGTAGGTATCGATTAGATTCTTAATTTTTACAACTATATCTGCCTCATCACCTGAATATTCCTCACTTATGGCTTCCCGCTGCTTTTCCAATACAGCTTCTTCATAGCCCTCGTTAATGATGGGCTTACCTTCTGCAATGTAGGATTTAAGATATTCTTTTAGGTCTAGCATAATATCTTGCCAGCTATAATTGAATTCTTTAGTAACAGTCACAAAATTATTGGAGATATATACTCCTTTAACAAAGGGCATTTCAAATAATTCTATGCCTAAAGGAGACCATTCCACTGCCAATTCCTTATTTCCGAAATCAGCGGTGCCTTTGTAAAGCATTCTGTTCGTGACGAATTTTAAGGATTCCGGGTTGGGAGTCTGCTCTGTATAAAGCATTACCGGACTTAGTGTAGGATTGCTCATTTTAATTAATTTTTTATTGTGACCCTTCTAACGTTTACTATTTGCTTTTAGTTCATCTATTCGCTGGCAAGTAGTGGCTAAAAAATGAGCGAGGGAATTCCTAATACATATTGCCACAAAAAGGCAAATAAACCCAATAGTGGATATAAAGGTCCTCTAGCAAATTTCTTGAGTTTTTTCTTATTATGCTTGATACCTACCATATCAAACAGCTGCCCATAAAAGGTGTCATCAGGATCCACCAATTCGTCCAATCCATGACTCGCATTCATCAAACATTTCTTATAAACTATATATTGCAAATGAACCACAGCATAGGCAGCCCACATCCATTTCCAATTAAACAAGAATGGTCCGACCCAAGCCAATGAAGTCACAAATAAATGCAGATAAAAACCGGAGTTGAAAGTTGTCTTATGGGTTTGTCCCATTTTTATATGATTATTGTTGTAATGAATCGATAAAGTTCTATCTTATGAACGATTTTAAATCAAAAGATTATCTAAGATAGAAATTTTATTTTAAAAAAACTTAAATTATAATGTAATTATTGCTGAATTCTGTAGTTTCAAAATAATAATTGGAAGACGTGTTTCAAATAATTACATCATCCCAAGAAAGAACTACATCTAAATTTTTATTATTAAAATATTTTTTAACCTCAGTTTTATCCTGTTCAGTTGAAACCAATACAAAATCTCCCCCCCAGGCACCTAATGATTTAATGCTTCCCGAAAAATCTCCAAATTTTTCCGCTTTTACCGGCTTTTGTCCTATAATTTTTCCTATAAATGCTTCGTGGGAATCCATTAGATTGTTGAAATCACTCAATTTATCTGCCTTTTGAAATGCTTCAGTAAATTGATTGGCATCTTTAATATCACTTGCTGT
>CALCSX010000402.1 GCA_937894165.1 uncultured Saprospiraceae bacterium
ATGGAAAACATGTCATCTCTGCCAACAAGAAGATGATTGCAGGGCATTTAGATGAATTAGATTCGATTGCATGGGCTAATAATGTGAAGTTTCTATATGAAGCAGCAGTGGGCGGAAGTATTCCTATTTTAAGAAATCTGGATAATTATTACATCCATGATGAAATAGATTCCATTTCCGGGATTATCAATGGCTCGACTAATTTTATTCTTGATTTGATGACTAATGAGAATGAAAATCTCAATGTGGCGCTTCAAAAAGCAAAGGATTTAGGTTTTGCAGAAAGTGACGCATCACAAGATGTTGAAGGCTTTGATGCTAGCAACAAATTAAAGCTGTTAGTCAATAAATCCTTTGGCATATTACTTAAGGATGAAGAAATCATTAGAAAAGGTATTTCATCTATACGACTGGAAGATTTAATGTTCGCACATCAGAATGGATTAAAAATAAAATTAATTGCCCATGCTGAAAAAGTAAATATTTCCATTTCAGCCGGAATTTTACCGCAATTTGTAGGGCCGGATTCCGAATTTTATAATGTTGGCGGAGAATTTAATGCTATTACAATCCATAGTCATTTGGCCGGCAATCAGACCTTGAAGGGCAAAGGAGCAGGACGCTATCCCAGTGCTTTGGCTGTGATAGCAGACTTAAACGCATTGGATAATTTTGAGCTAAGGTCAAGAAGTAAAATGCCTCATTATAATATTGCCATAACCGACCATATTGCTTATTTGAGTTTTCCGGAGCACTATACTCCTGAGGTTTTGGGTATTAAATATATTTTTAAAAAAAATTTGTTCAATGGACTCAACCAAAGCTTGGTCAAAATCGACAATTCGACCCTTCTCTCTGCTGAATGGTTAAATGATCCGGATATTTCGATCATTTTATTCGGTTCTGAGCTTCCGAATATCAACGAACTAGTTTTTTCTTCAGAGGAAATGATGATTCCACTCGAAAAATTCAATTTTTTCTAAATTTTTTCTATATTGTTAAAACAACATTCGTTGCAACGACGTTAGGGTTGGTATAATTAAAAAAGAAATTAATATGAGTACTACAAAATGGAAACTAGACCCGGCACACAGTGAAATACAATTTAAGGTAAAACACTTGATGGTGACCAATGTTACCGGAAGATTTACAGATTTCGACGCCAATATCGAGACAAGTTCAGAGAATTTCGAAGGAGCAAATATTTCATTTTCTGCCAAAACGGAATCGATAGATACGAGCAATAAAGACAGAGATACGCATTTGCGAAGCAATGATTTTTTCAATGCAGAGCAACATCCCGAACTAAAATTTCAGTCAACTTCATTTAAATCAAAAGGAGATTCGGATTTTGAATTGGAAGGAGATATGACAATAAGAGACAAAACAGCCCCTGTGAAATTGAATGTAGAGTTTGGTGGCTTGGCTACAGACCCATGGGGAAATGAGAAAGCAGGTTTTACTATTTCAGGTAAGATCAATCGAAAAGATTGGGGATTGAACTGGAATACTGCGTTGGAGACCGGCGGATGGTTGGTAAGTGATGAAGTTCGTTTAAATATGGAGATCCAGCTTTCTAAAGTTG
>CALCSX010000403.1 GCA_937894165.1 uncultured Saprospiraceae bacterium
CATTGTTTATTGGAACAAGAATATAAACCCTCTTTTCCTATTCAAATCCGATTATCCAACACCGGCAGCTAGTGGCTATTAGCTAGCAGCTCATAATGAGCTACGCTCATATCTTTGTAAAGTGCCATTGAATATTCCACTCCATTCTAGATGAAAATTTGCATACTCAAACCTAAAACCATTTTTTATTGGTGAAACCCCAATTCACGATAATTCTACTTTCCATATGGAATAATTTTTGCCTGAATCTAAGCAATTCATGATTTGCGATTCGCGAATTGCAAATTATTGCAAGTGGGAAAATCTATTCTCCATCCTAAAAAGCCGACCCAACTGCCTATTTCATCAGAAATAATAGCGTTGTCGTCTCTCCCAAATACAAAAAATTTAACCCCCTACCATCAACCCTCCACCCATTTTTTTTATATTTGTAAATCAACCAATCACAAAAAATCTATGCCAAAGAACATCTATCAAATCCAAATAGAACTGAAAGGTATCAAACCTAAGATATGGAGAAGGATATTAGTAGATCCGGATATATTTCTGGATGATTTTCATCGCATTCTTCAGACCACCATGGGCTGGACAAATTCGCATCTGCACATGTTTACAGCCGGCAGAGAAAATTATGCACCTGAGGATTTTGAAGTGGAAGATACGCATGATTCCTATAAAGTAAAATTGTTTGAAATCTTAAAAAATGAAAAGTCAAAAATCAAGTATGAGTATGATTTCGGTGATGGTTGGGAGCATAATATAATTCTCGAAAAGATTCTTCCGGTCGACATCGAAGCTCAAATACCGAAATGCATTGCCGGGAGTAGAAATTGTCCCCCTGAAGATTGCGGAGGAACTTGGGGATACGCTAATATGCTGAAGATTCTAAAACAACCGGAACACGACGAGTTTGAGGAATATTTAGAGTGGTTAGGTGGTGAGTTTGATCCGGAATATTTCGATATAGAGGAAATAAATGAATTGTTGCAGGAGGATGATTATGGCTGTCTTTGGTTATAGGATTTTAGAGCTTATTGTGAATAAAAGGTAGATCTAGTGCAAGTTTGTAAATGTTTTATTGCCTGCGGCAATACTTACTTTTTTTTAACGCAAAGGGCGCGAAGATCGCAGAGAGGATGACTTTGGCATCTGTTTTCGCTGTTTATCATTTCATTGATTATTGGAACAAGAATATATACCCTCACTTTTCAAAATGAATGTGCATAAAGACATCATTTACTATTCTATAGCCGGCGTTTCGACTCAACGACCTCATTTGGTTGTTCATCTCCAAAATCACACCCAGCAGCTAGTGGCTATTAGCTCGCAGCTCAGAATTTTAAGTTTCGTTTCACTGTTTAGCATTTCATTGTTTATCTTGGCTTCGCCGTTTATCGCTTTGCTGTTTAGCACTGTTTTGTTTAGCACTCATATCTTTGTTGTTTAGAATAACATTCCACTAAACTCTCTAAACCCTCTAAACCCTCTAAACTTTATCAGTTTATCGTTTCACTGTTTAGCACTTTGTTGTTTAGTGGAACAAGAATAGAAATCGGCTTTTCCCATTGAAATCCGATTATTCACATTCACAGCCAGCAGCTATTAGCTAGAAGCTAGCAGCTCAAAAAGAGTGTCGCTGTTTAGCACTCTGTTGTTTATCGCTTCATTGTTTATTGGAACAAAAATCTAAACCCTCTAAACTCTCTAAACCTTTTCAGTTTATCGCTGCGTTTTTTATTGGAATAATATTTACAATTACTTTTCCTGCTTTTATCCGGTTATTTATCTCCAATAAGCTAAAAGCTAGTGGCTCGCAGCTCAAAGCCCTTTAAACGTTTATCGTTTCACTGATTATCCCTTCGTTGTTGATCATTTCACTGTTTAGTGGAACAAGAATATAAACCTTCTTTTCCTATTCAAATCCGATTATTCAACACCAACAGCTAGCAGCTAGTGGCTATTAGCTCGCAGCTCAGAATTTTAAAGTTTATCGTTTCACTGTTTAGCATTTCATTGTTTAGCACTTCTTTGTTTAGTGAAACATTATTCTAAACCCTCTAAACTTTTATCAGTTTATCGCTTTGCTGTTTATACAATTAAGAAAATAATTTCGAAAATCAACACCGGAATTTATAATTTTTTATTTCCAAAAGAATTCAAAATCGTAAATCGGACTGTACTGTAGGAATCTGTTTGCACAAAAATCATTATCTTTGAAATAAAAAAGTGACTTTAACAGAACGACATATAATTGAAACGTATTCAAAGCTTTTTGAAGGTTTAAATCCTTTGACTAAAATTGAACTTATTAAAAAGCTTACCAAATCATTGAAAAAAGAGATCAAATCAAAAGAAAACGATTTTTATAAGTCTTTTGGAGCATTTGAATCTGATAAATCTGCTGAAGAAATGATTAACGAAATACGTGAAAGTAGAAAATTCAGAACAAAAGATTTGAATTTCTAAGCATGCAGTATTTACTTGATACCAGTATCTGTGTATTTTATTTGCGAGGCTTGCTTAGCCTTGATGATGTTATAAAAGAGAAAGGAATTGAAAATTGCTACATATCTGAGATCACAGTTTTTGAATTAAAGTTTGGTGCTGAGAATAGTATAAATCCGAAAAAATCACACACAGCCGTTGACAAATTTGTACAAGGTCTTTCTATAATTCCAATTTATAGCTGTGTACAAAAATACGCTGAATATAAAGTTAAATTAAGAAGAAACGGAACACCTATGCACGATGAATTTGACTTGCTAATAGGAGTA
Source organism: uncultured Saprospiraceae bacterium (assembly GCA_937894165.1). Taxonomy (GTDB): domain Bacteria; phylum Bacteroidota; class Bacteroidia; order Chitinophagales; family Saprospiraceae; genus CALCSX01. Next base: position 2,775 of record CALCSX010000403.1, read on the forward strand.
ACAGCTTTACAAAATAATTTGGTTTTAGTGACAGATAACACCAAAGATTTTAAATATTTCGATAAACTGAATATTGAAAATTGGACTTCAAAGTAAAAAAGAATCTTTTCGGTTCAAATTAAACAAAATTCTAAAGCTTAAGAGCTATTTTATTGCCTGCCTCAATACTTTCCTTTTTTTAACGTAAAGGGCGCGAAGATCGCAGAGGGATGCCTTCGGTGTTTATTGGAACATTATTCTAAACTCTCTAACCCTTTACAGTTTATCATTTCATTGTTTAGCACTGCGTTGTTTAGCATTTCATTGTTTATTGGAACATTCTTCTAAACCCTCTAAACCCTCTAAACCTTTACAGTGGAGATGTTTCACTGTTTAGCACTTGCGTTGTTTATCATTTCATTGTTTATTGGAACAAGAATATAAACCCTCTTTTCCTATCCAAAATCCGATTATTCAACTCCAACAGCCAGCAGCTAGTGGCTATTAGCTCGCAGCTCAGAATTTTAAGGAAATTTTCCATCTTAGCCCAGGAAAAACCCTCGATTCCTCCTACTTTACATGACAAATTCACTATTTTGGTGACCTTTTAGGCAATTTTAAGTGTAATTTTTATGTAATACCTAGCAGACATTGAAAATCGTAATACAAATAGTAATTCTCTCTCTTTTATTCGCCTGTGGAAATAATTCCCAAAGCGGACAATCTACTGATTGGGAAGGGACTAGGTGGGAACAATTGGACCAAGAAAACATTAAATTACGAATACCTAATGAATTAAAAAGGTCATCACGTTACAGAATACAAGAGGATTTACCAATACTTGCCATGGATTCTACTAAACTAAGTCTAATGCAAAAGTCATTAGAAATGCTTGAATTTGATGATGCCGAAATAGATGTTTTCATTGATACTACTAAAACGTATAGAATCATAATTATTTGCAACACATCGAAAATTGATTTTGGTAAAACTGATGTAGCAATAATCAAGCAGCAAATGATATTAAATAACGAACAAATTCAAATAGAGGAGCCAACACTTGAATTTGGGGAAGTAACTGCTACATTGAAAGCCAATCAAAATCACAAATTGGCAACTTACACCTATCAGATTGAGAACAAAACTGATTTCAGCAAAACCCACTCTTCCATCTATTATTTAACCGGTAAGTCTTATACTTTAGTTGTCTATGAATTCTCTGAAGATGAAGCGTCAATTGAGAAATACTTGTGGACGACTAAAATCTAAGATAAAACTACTGCTTGTCCAATTAGAAATGTAATTTTAAAGAAAAATATCCACCTTTGCCACGGAAAAACCTTCTTTTCTTGCTTTTTATTACAATTCAATAATTTAGAAACCTAAAAGGTGTAATATGAACGAAAAATCAAAAATATTCACTACATTTGTATCTAAATGGATACACTTTTAAATGATAATTACGGAAAAAACATCTAAATTTGACATATCAGACTATTTGGACAGTGAAGAAATGATTACGGAATATCTGAATACAGTTCTCGAAGATGGGGACAGCTCTGATTTAATAATAGCAATCGGACATATTGCTAAGGCAATTGGAATGACTAAAATTGCGGAGAAAACAGGAATGAGCAGACCAAGTCTCTACAAAGCATTATCCGAAGGAGCAAAACCACAATTTGGAACAATAATGAAAGTATTGAAAGCCATAGGTGGACAAATCAATGTGAAACCAATTTCAGCCTAAATTAAAGGATCTACTGCTAGCGCAAGTTTGCAAATGTGCTTATAATTTAATAAGACAATGGGTGTTTATTCGGTTCATAGGAACTCATAATGAATATGACAAAATAGACGCAGATAAAATTTGATTGTATGGAAATTAAGGTATTAAAAACAAGCTTCGCTCATATCCCTTCGGTGTTTATCGCTGCGCTGTTTATCTTGGCTTCGCCGTTTATCGTTTCACTGTTTATCCCTTCGGTGTTTATCATTTCATTGTTTATTGGAACGTTAATATAAACCCTCTAAACTCTCTAAACCCTCTAAACTCCTTGTTTAAATCTATTATCAAGAGAAATGAATTTAAATAGTATTGAATAAAACCCTATATTTGGTGATATTGAAAATTTTAAATTATTAATCAATGAAATTTCATTTACTCCGGTCACTGATTGCTGTTGTATGCTATATTTTTTCCTTAGGCAATTTATCCGCTCAATCGAATTTATATCTCCATTTTGACGGAGCAGATGATTATGTGGAATTTCCCAATGCGGCTTCCTATCTCAGCGGATCGAACACAGTAAGTATGGCGGGTTGGTTTTATACCGATGAGCTGATCTATGGTCAGGGAATGCTGAGTATAAGAGGTGGCGGCACAGGCAATGGCCAGATGTACATGATACAGCTCAACAACGGTAGTCTCGAGTGTAGGGTCATCACCAGCACCGGTCTTCATGAGGTAGTTGCTCCTGCAGGAACTGTGGTAGCGGGTGAATGGCAACATTTTGCATTGGTATTTAATCAAAACTCCCTTGAGCTTTTCGTAAATGGCGTTTCTATAAATTCCAGATCTGCTTCCGGCACTTTTGATTCTGATGATCGTCCTTTCACTATTGGGAAAACCGTGCAATCCGGTTTTAACTTCATTTTCAAAGGCCGCGCAGATGAGGTATCTCTCTGGAATAAAGCCATTTCGGAGGCCGAGATCTCTGATATGATCGACAATGAATTAAGCGGTGATGAAACAGACCTTGTATCCTATTACAAATTCAATCAGGGAACTCCCGGAGGAAATAATCAAACCATCGAAGAATTGATTTCGGAAGTGGGAATGGGAGAGCGAAATGCTAAGCTGCTGAATTTCTCGCTTACGGGTGAAACTTCCAACTTCAACGGTGAACTCAGCTCGGGCTTTCAGACCATAAATTTTCAAACTATCCCCAATAAATTGATTACTGACAACCCTTTCGAGTTGGAAGCTTTTGCCAGTTCCGGTCTTCCTTTGACATTCGAAATTGTCTCCGGCCCTGCTACTGTAGAAGGAAACACTATAACACTCTCAGGAGAAGCCGATGAAGTGACAGTGAAAGCATCGCAGGCGGGTAATGGTATATTTGACCCGGCAGCTGATGTTTTCGTATCATTCCAGGTGCTTGATCCGGCAACCACCCTTGCCGAAGTGGAGATTCTCGACCCGCTTCAGGGAGATGTATATTTGCCCATACTGATGCCGATAAAAGTTGCCGTGAAAAGCACCATTCCATTTCCCGATTTATTTTCTATAGAGGCGGTGGAAGTGACTATCGATGGCGATGAAGTAGAACTTACGGACTGGGATAATGGTCACTACACTGGCTGGTGGACTCCTTCGGAATTTGGTACATTCGAAATGACTGTTAACTCCTTCAACAACTTTGGAAATGCCCAAACAGAGGTCATTGACATTAACATAGTTTCGGCTGTCAATGATCAGGCCGTAACTGCCACAGACAAGGTGTGGGTGAATGCAGATTATCCTACTTTAACCGTGGAAGCCAACCTACCCAGTTATGTAGGAGCGTACGATCAGATCATCGGAAAGCTGGAGATCGATTGTCCAAGCGGTGGTTGCGATCCATGGGACAGGGTTTCTTCTGTTGAGGTGCAGGGTAAAAACGGTGAATGGTATGAAATCATCCGCTACCTAACGCCTTATGGAGTAGCTTGTGACCACGAAATCGATTTGACTGATTTTATGTCCCTGCTCAGCGGTAGGACAGCATTTCGCGTAAATCTCGGAACTCAGGGAAATGGATTTTTATATACACTAAACCTCGAGTATCAAGCGGGAATACCCGAAAATGCATATAGCCAAGTCCAAAAGCTCTGGTATCAAACATACCAGTTTGGAGATCTTGCCAACCTACAGCCGACAGAAGATATTACTGTCGATTATCCGGCAAATACCAATGCGGCAAAAATCAAAATGGTTTCTACCGGACATGGCTGGGGAGAAAACAATACGAGCAATGCGGCAGAGTTTAACCAGAACACCCACCACATTTTGGTGAATGGAGAAGAAACTTTTGAGCAGAACAATTGGAACGACTGCAATCCAAATCCGGACAACTGCAGTCCACAAAACGGAACTTGGTTTCACGATCGCGCAGGGTGGTGTCCCGGAACGATAGCCCAGTTTTTCGATTACGACCTTTCGCCTTTTATCAGTAGCGAGCCCGTAGATTTGAATTACGTATTTGACGAAGGCTATATTGATTACTGTCATTCAAATAACCCCAATTGCGTGAGTGGGGTCACCTGCCCTAACTGTGATGATGGATTCAATCCGCACCTGATAGTTGCCTCATACGTCATTTCCTTCGGAAGCATGCCACTAGCAACGTCTATAGATGAAAAGGAAATAGCTGAAGCCTATTCTTTCAATCTTTATCCGAACCCATCGCTAGGCAGGTTTTATATCGAGCTTGAAAAAGATGTGTCAGATGTAGAAATTTCGATCTTCGATCACTCCGGCAGGCTTATCAGAAACATTGGAAAAAACTTTCCCGGCAAGACGATACAAGTCGATCTGGATGGTGTTGCGCCGGGTGTTTACATGATCTTTATAAAGACTGAGCGCGGAACGGGCACACGAAAACTCATTATAGAATAAAATAGTAAAATTGGGTGCAGGACATCTTTCCTGATCCCATTTTTTCCGGGTCAAATCATCTGCAGCATTTGCAATGCTACACTAGTGTGAGTGCTTTTTTCTACCAGCGACAAACCAGAATTTCCTAGGGAAAAGAGCTACAGATGTGATTAACAATTCCTTCCGGATTTCGAAATCAACATCCCCTCTGCAAGCGTAACACAATCACTATCACGCTTAAATTATTTAAAAAATAATTTAATAAATTCCCTATCTTGAGGATCGGATAAGGTAGCAATACGCGTAAGTGGGGGCCGCATATAAACTAGGGGTGGCAACCGCATAAAAACGCTCAAATCAAGCCTAGTGACTACATTCTAATTCACAAATGTAGCTTGTAAAATTTCCAAATACAAACGGACTTGTAAAGTATATAGAGCGACAGCTTCCATTTTACCTACAACGAAATTGTACACAGTCGACACTTCTTGGTGCAAACTAAAGTGATAGACACAAGCATAATTTTCATAGAAATAGGCGAACTAACATACGCTTTCAATTCAAAAAGTATCATTTAACGTAAATAAATCAATAAATTATGGCAAACAGAAAATTCATGCCCAATGCACCAACCTTAACACTTTGGGTCATTGCCCTCCTCGTAGGCTTTTTAGGTATTTTGGGACATTATACCGACTTAGATATATTGTCGACGTACAACTATGAAATGTTGCTAATTGGCTTTGTTTTACTAGTGATTGGTACGGCATATCGGGGGATATAGAAAGACAGTAACTCGTTGATATCCTAGTGACTATGTGAGACTGAAATTTTGCAAAGGACTTTTGAAGAGAGACGCGATTCAAAATTTCCCGAGCCATACCATTGCGTATTGTTATCATTTGGGCCTTAGCTTTTCGATGCTTGATTGTGTAAATGCTTTCGAGATTCTTGATCAACACCACATGTTGTAATTTTTAATTCTGATTTATCTTCTCGAACCACGAGAATTTTCCACATTTGAATTGATAATTGATAAATTTGTCAAGTATATTCATTTTATCGTTTCACTGTTTATCGTTTCACTGTTTATCCCTTCGGTGTTTATCATTTCATTGTTTATTGGA
>CALCSX010000404.1 GCA_937894165.1 uncultured Saprospiraceae bacterium
AAAAAAGCCCCAGTTGAAAAAACTGTCCTCGGCACCCCGGAGTAAGCACTTGAGCCAGGTAGCGCATGCTTTCCTGCCCGCTCGTTTTTATAAGATAGTCGCCGGTGTAAAATTGTACTTTTTCCTTTCGCTTAATCACCGTTGTATTGTAATGGAGATAATGGCCTGATTACGGACAATTAGCGAACAATTAGGTGTTTCAGATATTTTGCCCATCTACCTTTTATCCGACATTTATCCGACATTTAGGATTTAATTTCATAATAAGTGCCCTTTTTTTCTCTATCTTTTTAAGAATATTCAACTCTAAAAGTTTTTCTAAATCTCTTAATGCAGTCCTATCTATCGTGTCATTTAATACTTGATACTCCGTATTCACTGCCGTACGGTAAAACCTGAAAATGGCTCCACTTCCTAGCGTGCTTGCACGCCCAACTAACTTCTCAAGCGGTCAACGGGTTCCTTACCATGAGGCCACCCTACACACTGACCGCTAACGGGATCTCAGCTAAGGAACGTGGGGCTTTTCGGAGCGCTTTTCTGTCCGCCCGAGAAAAAGCTTGCCACGAAGACAAGACCTTGCGGAAACCACGGGCCTCCCCGTGTTTTCTTCGGAGCTGGTGTAGGGCGTTTTTCTATTTTATCGTATAATTAGTCCCTGGTCCAATTCCAAATTTTTCAATCAAATTTTTCTCAATTAATTTAGGTAAAATCCGTTTAACAGTCGGATTCGGAATTCCTAGTTTTTTAGCAATATCCCCGGATTTACATCCGGCATTGTTTTCAATGAAAGTTAAAATGGATTTTTCTCGTGGTGATAATCTTGTTTCCACTCCTTTACTTTCTAGTTTTACCATTAACTGTTTCTGGATATTCCCAAGAGCATCAAAGAAAAATCGAATCCATTCCGTAACATCTTCATTAGGTCTTTGTGCCTGACAACTTCGCAAAACCCTGTAATATTCTGCTTTCCTGCTTTCAATTTCATGTTCAAAGCTGACATATTGAATCCATTTGTACCCATGCTTTAATAAGAGCAAAGTCGAAAGCAATCTGCTCAAACGTCCGTTTCCATCTTGAAATGGATGAATGCTTACAAATTCATAGGCAAACAATGCACATTTTACTAATGGATGAGTTTCATTGTCATTTGAATACCAGTCTATTAACAATCTCATTGCATCTTGAGTAGGGAGTCCAGCCTCTGTGGTCTGAAATACTATCTGGTGTGTGCCATCAGGAAATTTGGCTTCTACTGCATTGCTATGTTGTTTGTAATCTCCTTTATGCCATTCATCTTTCTTACTGTATTTCAGTAAGATGTTATGCAAATTTTTTAGACTGCTTTCAGTAATCGGGATGTCTTTATGTGACTCCGAAATCAAGTCCAAAGTTCCAAAGTACCCAACTACTTCTTGGGAATCTCTATCATCAATTTTTGTAATGTCAATTTCCTTTAGTAAAACTCCAACTTCTTCGTCAGACATTTTTGAACCTTCGATTCTTGTTGAAGCCCCAACACTTCGAACAGTCGCAATAATTTTTAATTGCTTCAGACTTTGACCTTCTTTCTTTTCTATAGAAGTCCATGAAGCATCGAATCTATCGATCTGACTTATAAGTCGGATTAGCTCCCAATCGATATTCAGCGAAAACATATATACTCTATTTTCCATACTCCAAATATATCATTTGTAGTCAAAAATGATACGATATGATTCGCTTTTATTCGATAAATATCCGAAGCATCTGATACGATTTGAGCTTATTCTATACGTTAGCGGTTCGGCTAAATGACCTACAATAAGAGGATTTACTAACTACCGGATTTGAGGAGGGTAGGGTTTATGGTAAAATAACCTACTCCGATTACAGCATTAATCAAAAAAACTCTTTCGCAATTCCTTTAATCACCAACCTCAAAAACCGGCAGCCGCTTATGCGTAATCTCGTAATAAGGCGAGTTTACATAAATATACTCCAACTGCGCTCTGGCATTCTGACTAAACTCAAAATCTGATTGACGCCTGGCCTCAAAGGC
>CALCSX010000405.1 GCA_937894165.1 uncultured Saprospiraceae bacterium
CCTTTTTCTTTACATTTATCTACTGCTATTTCAACACCTTTTAATGTTCCTGAGATTACTAATTGTCCCGGACAGTTATAATTTGCTGCGACAACAATGTCATCGATTTCATTACAAATATCCTCAACAATATCATCAGCCAATCCAATTATGGCAGCCATTGTACCCGGATTGGCCAGACAAGCTTTTTGCATGGCAAACGACCTCTGGTGAACCAAATTCATTCCATCAGCAAAGGTCATGGCCTGCGCAGCTACCAAAGCACTAATTTCCCCAAGAGAATGACCGGCTACAGCCTCAGGGTGGAAGGAATCCATATTTGCTCGGGCAACAGCTACCGAATGCAAAAAAACTGCAGGCTGTGTCACATCGGTTCTTTGCAAATCCTCTTCTTTCCCTTCAAACATTATATCTGACAACCTGAAATCTAAAATATCATTTGCTTCCTCAAACAGATCTTTTGATAAACTATTTGAATTATAGAGATCTTTTCCCATACCAACGAATTGAGAAGCTTGACCCGGAAAAACAAATGCCTTCATAATAATATTTTAAAGTTTTAAAGAATTTCAAGTCCTAAAAATTAATGCAAATTACTACTGATAAGTCTCATGAACTCAGAGCGCGTAGGCTCTTTCATGAATTGTCCCTTGAAAGCAGATGTCGTGGTGACAGAATTTTGTTTCTGAACACCTCTCATCATCATACACATATGTTGCGCTTCGATAACTATGGCAACACCTTTCGGTTTCAATACATCCTGCAAGCATTCTAGAATCTCAAGAGTTAATCTCTCTTGAACTTGTAAACGTCTGGCAAAAATATCCACGACACGCGGTAGTTTGCTCAAACCTACAATTTTACCATCAGGAATATACGCTATATGAGCTTTTCCAAAAAAAGGTAATAAATGATGTTCACACAAAGAATATACTTCAATATCCTTGACAAGAACTATTTCATTGTAATTTTCATTAAATAAAGCTGAATTTAGAACTTCTCGAGGGTCAATATTATAACCCATAGTAAGAAATTGCATACTTTTTGCAGCTCTTTCAGGAGTTTTTAATAATCCTTCCCGACTACTGTCCTCTGAAAGTCCATCGATAATATCCTTAAAAGCCTCACTTAATTTTTCTGTAACGACTTCATTTGGTTTCCAGTTTTCCGATTTTATCATTGTGTTTGTTTATTCACCAAAATATTCAGCGTAAATGGTGTCTGTTTCCTGTAATTTTATGGAATGCAATTTTCCGTCTTGAATATGGGTTTCAAGTTGTTTCCATATAAGAATAACTAAATTCTCCGTGGTTGGTTGCAAACCTTTAGGAATAAATGGAACATCCAAATTAAGGTTAGAATGATCTAAAATATCAGTGACATATTTTTTAATTATCTTTGATAAATACTTCGCATCAATAACAAAACCTGTTGTAGGATTTGGCTTGCCTTTCACTGTTACGAACAATTTATAGTTATGACCATGCCAGTTTTTGTTGGAACATTTCCCGAATGCTTCAATATTTTTCTCCTCAGACCACTCCTCTACCCAAAGCTTGTGGGCAGCATTAAAACTCTCAATTCTTGTAATATAAACCATGGTCAATAATTTTCGAGTGCAAAGTTAGGAATATTTTAGAGATTATTGATATGCTTTGAACACGATAAATGTTACTTTTGGTTTAGTCTCTTTAGATTAGGATTAAATATCGATTTTTGCTATATAAAATCAAGCAATGCTCATAGAACGAGCTTTTGTCTGAAAATTATTGCCGTTTGTCTAGTTAACATCTTATTATTAAAAATTTTACTCAATTTTAATTTCTAATAGCGTTAATGGGAAAAGTAATACAAAATAAACAACAATTAAGAAGCATTATGAGACATCTGTTCATATGGATTGTGCTCCTTATATCTTTTATATTACTTCAGCTAAATCAAAGTTCTTTCCTCTTTTCACTCATTTCAGAAACCATCAACATGGCTTTTTATGCTGCCATCGTATACTTCAACTGGTTTTATCTGATTCCTAATTACTTAAATGAAAAACAGTTTTTAACTTATAGCTCCTTATTGGTTATTGCAGCGCTAATTCTTTCACCCTTAAAAATCATTTTTTATTCGATAATTTTTAATTCCCAACCGGATGTCATTGCGACTGTAATGAAAAATCAATGGTGGATTTTTATTCTGTTATTCCTCGCAGGAGGCATTTCGACAATTATCAAGATTGCTAGGGATTGGTACAAGCATCAAAAAGAAAAAACAGAACTACTCAGATCAAATATGCTTTCTGAAATAAGCTTTTTAAAATCTCAAATAAATCCACATTTTCTTTTTAACACATTAAATAGTGTGTATGCTTTATCTTTAAAAAAGTCTGATAAGGCACCTGAAATGATCGTCAAACTTTCAGAAATAATGCGCTACATGCTTTATGAAAGCAATGAAAAAAAGGTTGATTTGAATCGTGAAATTGAGAATATTCAAAACTATCTTGAACTAGAAAGAATCAGACATAGTGAAGATACAGTTATTGATATCCAAATAGAGGGGAAAATAGAAAATCAAAAAATTGCTCCCCTCCTGCTGACGCCATTTATCGAAAATGCTTTCAAACATGGTGTTAAAAGTACCTCCGGTAATGATTACGTTCATATTAGAATTCAAATCATTGATGAACTAATAAAATTCACCTGTATTAACAACAAAAGTGAAAATTACTACGAATTAAATCCTGAAAAAAAAGGAGGTATCGGCTTAATAAATGTAAAAAGACGACTAGACCTTCTTTACAAAGATGGATATAAATTACATTTAATTAATAAATCAGATACCTTTGAGGTTAATCTGGAGCTGAATCTCAATTCATTTAATAATAAATTTTAAATCAAAAGCCATGTTAAAAACAATCATAGTTGATGACGAGCCATTAGCATTAGATATCTTAGAAAGTTATATTACCCAATTTCCGGAATTGGAATTGGTGGGAAGATGTAATAATGCTATTGAAGCCAATAGAATATTAAAATCTACTCAGGTTGATTTAATGTTTTTAGATATACAAATGCCGCATATGACGGGTATAGAGTTTTTACGATCTCTCACAGTGGCTCCAAAAGTAGTTTTCACTACTGCATATCCAAATTTTGCAGTGGAAGGCTTTGAATTGAACGCAGTGGACTATTTACTCAAGCCTATTAGTATGGAAAGATTTATGAAAACTGTCAATCGAGTGCT
>CALCSX010000406.1 GCA_937894165.1 uncultured Saprospiraceae bacterium
TAACTTGACTCCACTGATGTCCTGTCCATCACTTCTATATACTCTTCCACATACAAACTGTCCTCCCCGCTTTCATTCCCTACCCATAGCCTTGTCTCATAGAAGCCCGGCGCTGCATAGAAGATGGGTGGTGGCTCTTGTCCCGACCATGTCGACGGCTCTCCTCCTTTGAATTCCCAGAGCCACTCCACCGGTGCTCGCTTCGAAGAGTCTCGGTAGGTGATGTACTCTCCGGCGCAGATAAGGCGGCGGTCGGAGTCGTAGATAGCTTCGGGGGGGCAGTAGATGAGGCGGAAGCGAGTGGTGCCTAAACCTCCCCATTGATCACGCATATTCACAGAATCATAAAATTTCTGTCGTAGCAAAATAGTATCGGTTAGTTTAAATTCATGATAACAAACTATAGGATTCTTCTCAGTTGTTAATTCAGGATCTCCACCTTTAAAATACCATTCTATATCATTAGGATACAAAATCCATGTTGAAGGAAGATTTTGAGCTGGCAAAAAGATAAATTGAAAACAATCACCTACGCAAACGTCATAAAAAACTCCAGCATTACCAATTAAGTCAATAGTATCTCCTTCATAATTAATTATTCCAGGTCTTTGTGAACTTACATTAACTGGATTTATTAAGAATAAAATAACTACAATTACAAGATAATTCCAGTGATTACTGAAGGTATCTTGTAAATATTTTATGAATTGAGAATTCATTATCTTAACTTTACCACTTTCTTAAATTCTACTCTTTCTTTCTCATCGGTAAATTTAAAGAAATACTGACCTGAGGGTAAGAAATTCAAGTTCAAACTGTTACTTTCCATCTTCCCTGCCTTTAATGATACACCCTGAATATTGAATATTTCATACGAACTACCTGCTTCAGCCCCTTCAATTTGGATGAAATCTGTGAATGGATTTGGGTAAATTTCAATAGGAGCACTAATATTTTCCCCATTATCAGCCATTTTATAGAAGTTAGAAGGATTCACCCTAAAATAAGACCATTCTTCCTCTTCTCCACATTCATTAGCGAGTTTCAAGATAATTTTATAGTATAAATAATTATTGTTCGCTGCATAATAAAAATAATTATTTGCGAACGGTGGAGGCAAATTTGAACCATAAACCCAGCCTACATTGGAATTGCTTGGAATTTCAATATCATGTAAAGAAATGGAATAATCAACATTATATTGATTGATCCCAGAAGGAAATTCTTTTTCATAATCCTCTACCAATGTTTCAAGAACATCCCCATCTTCATCTACCAGATACACATCAATAAATGCATTATCTACTATTCCCTGAGAAAATTGAAATTTCACTTGTTCTTCTCCTCCATAACCTAATAAAGGTGCGTCTTCCAAATCGTTATCCTGATAAGTAGATACGATAGCTCCATTAAAGGGTAGAGCTGAGGTAGTCTTTAAATTCATTTGGAATTCGTAAGGTTCTCCTGTGAATACTACACAGTGTTCCAGCACCATTGTATCTCCCTCGCACATTCTTGTATTGGTCAATTCAAATCTTAAAATATATCGTTTCCCTATATTGTTATGATCTAGAAATGGGTTTTGCCATAGAAAGTTAGTGTCGGTTAAATTCCCAACAAATAAAGAATCTGCATATCTTTTACCCCCTAAAGGATTGGTTGGGATTTGAAGAACTCGTGGATTACTTAAATTTTCTAAACTAAAATCAAGGATTGAATCATTACAACTTGTCACCTCTGCCCAAGAAGTCCTCAATTCTGCAAAATCTTCAAAGTACCATGAGGTTTTCATATCGAAGACAACATTATTATCTTCCAAACAGGCATATACTGTGCCTACTTCTTTTATCTGGTCATTAATGATAACATTTTCTACATTATATGGATGTGCAATATGTAAAGAATAAACTTCCAATCTCCTTATTGGGACTGTTGAACTACCCCAAGAATCAGTGTCTGTTTGAGTAACTCCATAGTAATCATAATAAATTATATACGTCGTCCACATATATAGTGAATATATACCTTCCGTTACATAATGTTCAACTCTCAAATCATCAAGTCCCATCATTTCATCAAAAAATAAGCGAGCACATTTTACTTCTTGCGAACAATTAATTATAGGAATATTTGATACGTCGAAATTTATTACATCACTGTAAATCACATTATCGTCTTCATCTACCAATAATATATGGTTTTTGCCTTCATAACGAACATTTGTAATAAAATTTGGATTCGGGATGCCAGTCAAGGGCCAAAATTGTGCTATTCCACCTAACCATTGAGTTTGCAATCTCGCAAAGCCACAAGAATCGGGTCCTAAAATCTCCAAAGGATCTTGCACTGCTTTCACCGAAGTTGGTATTAAATAAAAATATAATCCGATCATAAAGATCTTACTGAATCGAGCGAATAAGCCCTTAAAACGCTGTGTGTGTGTGTGTGTGTGTGTGTGTGTGTGTGTGCTATACAGAACACTTTCATTTCTAGTCATAATATATAAATTTAAAAATGGTTAAATAATCAGTCTGCGATCAAAATATCTGTAATACACAACACAAAATTAATTGATGACATTTTAAATCCCCCTGTTGAAATAAAAATAGATTAACATTCATTTTTTACTTCGGAACTAAATTAAAACATTTACACGACACTTGCAAGTTTTTTGAATAAAATATTTACATTTTATTAAGAATTAATGTTTGTAATTAGTTCTAAAAAGATATAATATACATGAAGGGGATTGTAAATGAATAAAACGATTTTAGACGCACGGCCGTGCGTCTCTACGGGATTTGGG
>CALCSX010000407.1 GCA_937894165.1 uncultured Saprospiraceae bacterium
AATGAAAGTTTAAGTAATAAATTCAATATTGATCAATATCTAATTTCAGCTTTAGCTTTTATCATAGTTGGCCCCGCTCCCGCACGATTGTATCCCCCGCTCCCGCACGATTGCATCGTGTGGTCTCCTACAATTTAATGCGGTGCCGTAACTTTGCTTTTTATTCCCCGTTCCGATTCCTCCAGCAGTTACAGTTATGATAGCAACCGGAACCTGCTCACTTTAAAACGGAACGGCCAGGGTGATGTCGCCGATCCGGCTAACGCTATTGACGATCTGATCTATACCTCGGGTTTGCGCTTATCCGCGATAGCCTTTATATATGTTGTGGCAAGTGCTCCCACGGTCTGTTACGCTGTTTGGAGTAAATTTATTTCAGAAAGCTCTTGTCCTATTTGATGAATTCCGTTCAAGATTTTCTCAGTCTGTTTGGCTGAAGGTTTTTTGTGTCCTTGTACATATTGGGATAATAAAGTAGCGTTCATCCCAATTTTCTCAGCTAGAAAATTAGCATTGATTACTTTATAAAATTTGAAAAACTGTTGAAAGTCGATTTCAAATTTGATGTCTGTGTGGCCTAATTTTACTGGCTCATCTTCAAAATAAAGTTCCGTTGCCTCATAAGCATTATTAATCAATTCCGGAATGGAGTTTCCAGTTGTAAATATTGCATAATCCTCCGAAAATGCAGAAAATCCTGTATTGGTTTTCTCAACGGTCAATATGATTTTTTTCTTTTTACCCATTTTTCTTATTTTTTTAGGCCTGCATCCTTTAAAATTTTATTTTCTAATCCCTTACCCATTTCTTGGCTCCCGTGATTGGGAAATATAATTGTTCCTTTTTTTGTTTCGTGTCGCATTTTAACGTGCGAACCTTTTTGTGAAACTGCATACCACCCGTCTTTTGTCAAAATTCGGTACAGTTTGGAACATTTCATTCTGTTTACGCTTTAAATTAAGCAATCCAAAGGTAAACTATAATTTACTTTTAAACAAACGATATTTTGAGTTGGAAATGGGTTTCCTTTTGCATTTGCCACAAAGGGTATAACAGCCATTACCTACAGTCATTTAAATCTACCGAAGAAGATTACCCCGCTCCCGCACGATTGCATCGTGTGGTCTCCCAAGCATTAATGTAGTGTCAGTACTAGCTTTTTCTTGTCTCGATATCAATTAGCATCCTTTGTTTTCCTGATATTAAGAAATAACAATATCTTTAGAACATGAGTCGCAATTATAAATTCCACAATCCAGAAGGTCTTTATTTTGTAAGCTTTGCAGTGGTGGAATGGCTCGATGTTTTTACTCGCAATGAGTATAAAGATATTTTATTGCAGAGCCTTTCATTTTGTCAAAAGGAAAAGGGAATGGAAATAATTGCGTGGTGTATTATGACAAATCATGTCCACTTGGTTTTTCGAAGTGTAAAGGGCCAGCATCCATCGCTTCTGTTAGGAGATTTTAAACGGTTTACGAGCAGGGCGGTAGTAAAAGCGATACAGGAGAATCCACGAGAGAGTAGAAAGGAATTTCTATTGGAGCAATTTAAAAAAGCTGCTGCAAAATCGTCCAATGTGAAAGCGTATCAGTTTTGGAGACATGATAACAAACCAATTGAATTGTGGAGCAATAAGGTAATTTGGGAGAAGATCAGCTATGTCCACAATAATCCTGTTGAGGCTGGATTGGTTTATAGGGCTCAAGATTATGTTTATAGCAGTGCTGCGGATTATACAAATGAAAAAGGATTGTTGGATGATATTGTAGTATTTCGGTATTATGGTTGAATCGGGAAATTGGAAAGTTTAATTATAATTGTGCAAGGAACGCGATGCAATCGCGCACCAGCGGGGGATGCAATCGCGCACCAGCGGGGGCACCACCAAAATTGATGCAATCGGTAATATTTCATATCCAGATTCCGATAAAGCTCATTCGAGAGCAATACAAGCTGAAAACAAGGTAAATGGAAGTGTCAGAACTGAAGGAGGGCGTATTGACACTTTCACGGATAAAAATGGGAAAGTTGTGAGACAACCAGTAATAAGACAATCGGGTGGAACAATAAAAGTAATGAAACAATTGAAACAATGACTATGAGAACTCTTATCTATATTAATTTCGCTATTTTTCTCATTGCTTGTAGAACTAACGATCACATGAGCGAAAATGACAAACTGGTCTGTGATGAAAATTTAAAATTTAAGATACAGTTTTTTAAAAATATCAAGGTTGTTGAGGATTATATGAAGATCGAGGATGCAACATTATTTAATAATCTTAAGGAATATGAACAATTAATGACTGAAGAAAAGCAAAAGCAATTTCTTTCGTCACTTCAATTCATTTCAAAATATGCTCCTGTATCTTTTGAATCAATGGCTAACTATGCGAATAAATATCCTATTGGGATTTTCAAAGAAGATAAAAAGGGATGGTTTAATTGGTATGAAGAGAATAAATGTAAACATATTCAATTTAAATAGCATTCTATAAGATTGATTAATGTTCAAGAATTAATGATAACCCCGCTGGTGTGCGAATCCTTTCGCATCTCCTACAACATCCGCGGGTGGCTCACGGACATCTACAACGTGAGCAACCTGAATCAGCCCGGGGGCGGACCCCGCTCCCGTTGAAAAAATCATTTTTGAAACTTGAGAGATTACCTATCTTTACGAAGCCACCGGCGCAAAACTCAAAAAGACCGTGACGGACG
>CALCSX010000408.1 GCA_937894165.1 uncultured Saprospiraceae bacterium
AAATTTTGGAAGTATATGCTGCCGGCGACTCAATAGCTTCTGCAACCTCTTTTAAGCTAACTTTTCTGTCCAAAAGCGATTGTTTGGCAATGTAAATTGATGCTCTAATACCGTATTCACAGGCTTTTGAAAACATATGGTCTCTTTTTGGGCAAAGATACGAATTTGTTTTATAGTGGACATATATGTCCACTATAACTTTTTGTGCATTTTATACTTGGTCATTTTAAATAGACTTGATGACCTTTTATATTTCACTGATAATAAAATAATTAAGAGTCCAAGGAAAAAATCTCAGTCACATCTTTTAAGTACTTATCAGGCATTATAGAAAACTCGTAAAAAGAAACAGGAAGGCCTTTTCTGATATCAGTTTTTAAAAAAACAATCTTTCTATCCACCCCATCCGCATACGTAATAAATTCTCCAGGCTTTAACCGGAAGAAAACATTGGCTCTTATTTTAGGAATTTCTTTTTCACCTTTGGTGATCCGGGTGTCAAAGTCGAGATTATGTCCACTGTTTATACTCGTCGTTTCTTTTTTAATAAGCTCAAAAAATTGTTCATAGTATTTGGCTGTATCCGGGTCGTTTACTTTTCCAAAGAATTGGTAGGATAGGTTACTTAATATTGCTTTACTGGCTTTGTCCCCATACATAAGGTCGTTCTGGATCTTGTCCTGTATTACATAAACAGTCACGATATTATAACTTCTTAGCGTAGCCGGGATGCGGTGCATGTTAAGCAGCCGTATAGTCGGGGCTTCCTCCATAAGGAGAAAAGAAGGTTTTCTATCCCGGACACTCATTTGTTTGGTAATTGTATGCATTATTGTTGCAATCACGGGAGAGTAAGCTGTTTCATATTTAGGGTTATTGACTACAGATACAATAGTCGTTTTGTTTTGAGCATTAATATCCAGGGGTACTTCATCACCTGATAAAACTGTAAAAATCTTTTGGCTTGTTATTTTTTTCAACGCATTGGCTAATGTGCTTCTTACTCCTGCTGTTTGTCTTTCGGAATCTTTTCCGCTAATAAAAGCGTCAGCCATTCTGTTGTAAGCTCCCCCAAAAATAGTACAGTTTAAAAGTAGAAAAAGTATTAATTTTAAACTGTTATTATGAAAAGAAGCAAATTCAGTCCGACCCAAATTGCCAAGATTCTCAAGGAGTATGAACTTGGTAAAGATGTAGAGACTCTATCACGGGAGTATGGAGTTAGCCGAGCCACCTTTTATAAGTGGCGTCAGCGCTATGGCGGCATGGAAGCCAGTGAGCTTAAGCGTGTAAAACAATTGGAAGAGGAAAATGCCAAATTAAAGCGTATGTACGCCGATTTGGCCATTGAACTCGATATGGCCAAATACATTATAGAAAAAAAGCTCTAAAGCCTTGCAGGAAGCGCGATATTGTTAAGGATTTAAAACAGAAGTATCCCGGTGGCATTGGCAAGGCATGCCGTCTTTTAAAAACCAGCAGAAGTAGTTTGGGATACCAGTCCAAGAAAGATGATCACACACTTATAAACCACTTGAGTAAATTAAGTGAGGCTCATCCCCGCGAGGGTTTTTGGAAGTGCTATTACAGGCTTCGTAATGCTGGAGAAACAATAAACCATAAACGCTTACATCGAGTTTACAAACAGATGGGCTTACCACTGCGCAGAAAAGTCAAAAAAAGGCTTCCGGCCAGGGTAAAAGAACCTATCACTGTTCCAGCAACCTTTACCCATACCTGGAGCATTGATTTTATGAGCGATGCCTTGAGCAATGGCTCAAAGTTCAGGTCGTTTAATGTTATAGATGATTATAACCGGGAGATACTCCATATAGAGACCGATTACAGCCTAAAGAGCAGCAGGGTAATCTGGGTTCTGAACCGTTTGGTAAACAAGCATGGGCTTCCTAAAAAAATACGAATGGATAATGGTCCGGAATTTATTGCTAAACTGGCCCAAGAGTGGAGTGAAATGAACCAAATAGAGTTCAAGTATATAGAACCTGGAAAGCCAACCCAGAATGCTTTGATTGAAAGGTTTAATAAAACCTACAGGGATTGTATTTTGGATGCGTACCTGTTTGATTCTCTAGATGAAGTCAGGGATATCACGGAGGTTTGGGTAAAAGATTATAATGAGAGCCGACCCCATGATGCTCTTGGGGGAATTAGTCCTGTAAAATATAAGGAGAGTAAAATTCTTCTTGGGTTGCATTCCGCTACGCTTCATTCCACCCAAGAAGAATTAAATGAAATGTATATAATTTGAGTAAAATGTATAATTTAGAGCTGTACTAAAAATGGGGAGCCTTCAGTTTTTTTCAAAATCTGCATAGCGAATTATTTCTGCTCCATCACTTTTCAGC
Organism: uncultured Saprospiraceae bacterium; assembly: GCA_937894165.1. Taxonomy (GTDB): domain Bacteria; phylum Bacteroidota; class Bacteroidia; order Chitinophagales; family Saprospiraceae; genus CALCSX01. The sequence goes on from CALCSX010000408.1 coordinate 2,367, forward strand.
TCTTCCTCAAAAATATTGTAAAGTCTAAAATCAGCAGTGAAAGATTCAGTTAGAATTTTACTTGTTTTCGAATTTGTAGTTACTTTCCAATATTCAATGTTCTTTTGATTGTTTTTGTCAACGTATTTATAAACTTTCACCTCTTTTTTTGTTCCGATTGGATAATAATATTCTTTAAAATTTTCCTGTGCAGCACAACTTGAAATAATAAATATTAAAATCAGAAGTGTAATGTTTTTTTTCATTCTCATTTTTTTAGCATGTAGGTAATATAAATAAACACAATTGCATTTACTTCTTTGCCAGAAAGATAATTGTTTTTATTTAAAAGAGGCTTTTGTATTTGTTAACCTCCAAAATTGGAAGACCTGTCCACCCTAGACTTCGGAGAGCGGGGGAGACATTGACATTAGTCTTTTGTCCGTATTGTTTCGAGCAATGTTCCCATTTTCTTTTGTCCGTATTTGTTTTCAACATTCATCTCAATGCGGATAATGTTTTCCTTTTCGGTCAATTTGGTATTGTATTTAAATCCGCCATTGCTCTGTTTCAGAGTGTCCGGATTTACTTTTTTTCCGTCCACAAGGCTGTCAAATTTCACAAAATAACTTTTGTTTGGATTATATCCGACAACTAATAATTCCACATTAAAATCCGCATTCCGTTCATACTTATTGTCTTTTCCATAAATTTCACGGAAAGAAATACTGTCAAATACATATTTGTTGTTTATCTCAGCCACAATTTTTTTCAAGCTATCGTTTTCAGCACGTAAACTGTCCAATTTGGCAATTGTGTTTTCGTCGTGATTTTTATCCATACAGCTAAAAGTCAAAAAGGTCAGAAGAGTGATTATAATTGGTTTGGTCATTTTATTTCAAATTAATGCTAACAATAAACAAACACACTTGCGCTTATTTCTTTTCCTTCAGAAAGATAATTATTTTTATTTAAAAGTGGCTTTGTATTTGTTAACCTCCGAAGTCGGGAGACTTGCCTACCGATAGGTAGACTTCGGAGAGCGGGGGAGCGGGGAATTCTTCCACTTACTCTCAGCAGCAATTTCTTATGTTGTGTTCGTTTTTAAATCCGCTTTAAATTTTCATACCATTTTTTATGATAATCAAATGTCCCGTCTCTTAAATAAATAAAAGCGTGAGCTAGCATAGTATGGAAATCATCAGTAGAACAACTTTCAAATCGTTCCGAATGCATTTTATTATCATTTGTATAATCAAATGATAAAATTCCGTTGTCATTCAGTTCAATTCTTGTGTCAATTCCGTTTTTCTTTAAATTTACTATTATAGAATTATTGGTTTCAGTCTTTTCATAACGATAATCGTATTCCATTCCATTTGCGGAAAATCTAGAACTTAATCCACCTTTGAATTGGTCAAACCAATTGTTAGTAATTAATTCAGTTAAATTCTCGTTTTTCAATTTTAGTGTTCCGATTTTCACATTAAACCCAACAATAAACAAATACAATTGCATTTGTTTCTTTTAGAAAGATAATTATTTTTATTTAAAGTGGTTGGATAGCACGGATTACAAACCTGTCTACCGCCAGGTAGATCCGCGCTAGCGGGGATAATCTGGACTCTACCTGTTATTCTAATCCATCAATATCTTCACAGATTTATATCCGGATTTCGTAGTGGATCAGTTAACTAACTTTTCACTCCTTTGATCAATAACCACAAGGCAAAACTTAACTCGCCCAGCACTGAAAAGACAAGTACCAACATCACATCCCCTGAATATTGAGGAGCAAGGATGAGTACCACGCTGTTGATCAGATAACAAAGACCTGCAATGGCCACTAATAACCCTAAAAGGTTCGGGAAATAGTCCGATCTATAGATTAAGTAGCCATAAGTCAAACAAGCAAAACCAAAAAACACAAGTCCAATACCAAAGCCAAAATCATGGATATCTGTCAATAGATATACTTGTGCTTTTATTTGACTGGCGTCAAATGCATTTGTGTAGTCTGGGTTACCCATTAAAAGCGTCGGAATGATGAGTGCAATCTTATTTGCTACTAATACTGCCGTTTGTACTATATTGAATAAGACACCCAGTAATGCCAGATATTTATTTACACTTCTCAGTAGCATGTATAATATAAGCATCACAGGGATATCCAGTACCTGCATCAAGAGGTCACCGATGATACCTATGCGCCAAAGGGATTCCGAAGCTACCAGGTTTTGATAAGTGGACAGTGCATCCATGGTCACTATGGATTCTCTAATTCCTATTTGTCCTATCGCACCCAGGGCGATTATCAGCAGGTAGAAAAGTCCCGCTATTCGTGCGTAGTGTTTAAGGGTTAAATCTTTGATTTTCATCTGTTTATAATTTAATTGTAAAAGAGATTGTGATGTAGCGCTACTGCGTAGGTTTTATATATTGCCTGTATACATAGCGCCATGGCAGGGCTATTGGAACCAGTAAGACTCCTGCCAGACAGGCAAATAAGGTTTCTTCGGCATAGCTATCCAGCCCCGTACTCATCCACCTCGGCAATGCAAATCCAAGTACCCATATCAATTTCCATATGAGTTCAAATATTAAAATGGGAAGCATTTTCAAAGGATATCTAACCCCCAGTGCAGCCAGCAAAGCCACGGCTCCTAATAAGGATTGAATCACCGAATCTTCATTGGCCAATCGTTGATCAGGGGTTATTATTTCTGGCCAAACAGCCAAAGCTAAACCTAGTGCGATGAGGACATACATGCCTCTTAATAGATACAATTTGAATTTTGATATTTCTGACATAATGGGTTCTATTTGTGATTTAGAATTTTCATTAATTAATGATCGTTGTGTAGGGTGGGGGCTACTTGCACTTGTCTAATAGTTTGTTCAGCTCCTTTTTTCCCCATGATGGGTGGAGCTCAGATTTTATGGAGTAGTTATCCCATCCAGCATAGAGCTGATTAGCATTTTCACAATGTGGAGTTAAATCTTTATCCAACTCCTCCGCTCTACCTATTTCACTCGCGATTTGCTGATAGATCGCCCGAGGGTTATTAGGATCAAGCTTCAATGATCTTTTAACCGCTGATTTAAATTTCCAATAATAGAACAACATCTTATAAAGGGGCGCATGCGTCACTTTGCTTACATAGTACAAAGCGATCAATGCATGAAGCTCACTCTCTTTCTTATGATCTTTCTGCAAATCATCTAAGATGACCTCTGCTTTATCTTGATAGGATTCAATTTGATCTTCATTCAGATTGCTATCCTCCAAAAGGGTGATAAATACATAACACGCAGCGGTATAGTATTTTGGGAGCCACTTATCTGTATAGAGATTGGAGATCATCTCAAATTCCTTGGCTAGAGTTTCATATTCGGCAAAGCTTTCAGAAACTTCCAGACGATCGATTGCAGATTTCATTTGTTCTGAATACGCTGAAGGAGTCGCCCGACCCGCAAAGGCAATACTGAGAAGAATAATGGTAGCAATGTACTTCACCAAATGGACCTGGCTGGAGGTGCCTTGTTGGCAATTGTTAAATTGATGTATTTCCATGTCGGGGTGATTGTTTTTCATGCGGCCCACATCTTTGTTTTTTATTGAGGAAGACAAGTGTAGCGAATCGAAAAATTTTAAGATATTCATAACTTTCATTATTTTTGATCAAAAGTGGTTCATTTGATCCTTTCGTTAAAATATCTCTGACGGACATCACCGGAATCATGTCAAAAACCGTAATTTTGATGATGAACACATTCAACATTCTAAACGTGTACCCTGTCAGCGAAAAGAAGGCGTCTGCCATCATTGTATATATTATCCAGTCCAGATGTTGTTCATTTACTTAAAAAAGAAGCATGCCAGTATTGAACAGTAAGAATCTATTAATCCTGACTGCCGCCCTGCTGATGCTTCTCACATTTTGGTGGTTGCTCAACCTGGTGATGCCAGACGCTGCTATTCCTTTCTCCATCGGAATCACTACAGTTATTATGAGCGGTTTGCTATCTGGCCGATATGTATCGCGACTGTGGTTCAAACTAGACCTTAGCTCTAGCACTACCCTCATTTGGACATTGGTTTTGTTGTTTGTAGTAGGATGTGTGAGCATTGGATTGCTGGTCAACCGGATGATAGGTGACACTGAATTTTTTCATTTTCTTATGACATTGATTCTGCTGTTTTTTGTCTCCGCATGTACGGGAGCTGTGGTGCGATTGATCCGGCAGAGAATAAGGGTCCAATTGCAAGATGCTCAAGCGGCCATGATTCATAGCAAGAGTGAGTTACTTTTACTCCAATCTCAGCTTAGCCCACATTTTTTATTCAATACACTTAATAATATGTATGGCTTATCCCTCGCCCACCATCCCAATGTCCCGAAACTCTTGCTAAAGCTATCAGAGTTGTTGCGTTATTCTGTATACGACACCAAAGAATTGCTCGTACCATTACAGAATGAAATCGATTACCTAATAAATTACATTGAATTTGAGAAAATGCGCCTGGATGAGCGACTGCATTTGGAGTCTAATCTTGAGGACAGCGTAGATAGCTCATGGCAGATAGCCCCTATGTTGCTAGTTGTGTTTGTGGAAAATGCATTTAAGCATGCCAAAAACTCCAGGGATGGTAAGGTATATGTTGTTATAACTTTGAAGGTAAAAAATAAAATGCTTCAATTCTCTATTAAGAACTCAAGGGATAGTGCAGCCTCCCCAACCAAAGAGAAGAGCGCTGGTTTTGGGTTGAAAAGCGTCAAAAAGCGACTTGAGTTGCTTTATAAGGAAAAACATACCTTAAATATTATTGAAGCAAAAGACAGTTATGAAGTGAAATTAATATTGACAAGATGACAAACATTCGGTGCTTGATTGTAGATGATGAGCCCATAGCACGCCAGATTGTGCAGCGCTATTGTGAACATTTCCCAGAGTTGAAAGTCGTGGCTACCTGCAGTGATGCCCTGGACGCCCGTCAAGTTTTGATGAAGGAAAATATTGATTTGATGTTCTTAGACATCAATATGCCCGTGCTGGACGGAATGGCTTTTATGAAAACTTTAAAGCATCCGCCACAAGTTATTTTAACTACTGCTTATAAGGAGTTTGCCATTGAGGCATTTGATTTAGCAGCATGTGATTATTTGCTCAAACCATTTTCTTTGGACCGGTTCCTGGTAGCCGTTGATAAAGCAAAGGATAAACTATCTGTAAGTGCTTCAAAAACTTCAAATGAAAATGTACCGGCCTTCATGTATGTCAAATCAGATGGGAAAATCCATAAAATCGTCTTTGAAGAGTTACTTTACGGGGAAGCCAAAGGAAACAACGTGTTGATAGTGACAGAGGAAGAACAGGTTGTGACTACGATGACTTTCGTCAATTTTGAAGGCCTATTGCCAGTCGACAGCTTCTTAAGGATTCATCGCTCTTTCATTATTAACAAAAACAAAATCAACCATATCTATGGCAACCGGGTATTCATAGGCTCTTCAGAAATTCCTATTGGATCAAAGTACAAAGAACATTTTTTTCGAAATATTGGGATCAAGCAATAGTTCATTAATCTGATACAAAAGGGAGCACTACCCACTCATTGCAGGCAGTCCGTACATTAGGGCAGCCATGCTCTTTGACAAATTTTGTTATAAATAGGAAAAATTACCATGTGGAATCGTTTAATCGTTTATTTTAGATCATACTTTGGTTAAAATGCAGAGACCTACCTCTCGGTAGGCAGGTCTCAGACTTAATAATCTCAGCCAGCTCCTTCCCTTTTGAAGGGAAGGTGTCTAGCGTAATACGCTAGACGGAAGGGTTATAACTCATGCGTCATTAAATAGGTTTATCTACCGAAGGTATGCTTCAGAGAGCGGGGGAGCCGGGTATTCCTTTTTAATTTATTAGCACTTTGAATTTTCCACCAAGCACAAGTTCATATTTTTGTTCTGATTTACAAAGAGCTTTCCATTCGGTCGTCTTGGATTCATCAAGATAAACATAAACAATTTCTTCATGTATTAAAGGTTCTAAATGATAATCATCGGCGTTTATTAATTCTTCCAATTTAGTTTGAATAATTTGAGATATTTTATTATTATCCAATTCCGATACAGTCAATATATGATTTATTCTTAAAGGACTGAAATTTGGAAAATCACCAAACATTTTATGGGGGCTTTCCCATTTATAAAGTGATACTAATTCCAATTTGCTTAACCGATTTATCACCTCCAGTTTCTTAAATTCTGGAATTAGCTCAGCCATTCTATTAAATTCCGACATTGTTAACCAAAATGCACCTTCTCTTTTTAAATAATAAGGTGGCTCATATTCACGACTATTTGGCTCTGCAGCAATATTTCTAAAAGCAGGAATAAAAAAGACATAGTCTTCGTAGTTTCTAATGGCCAGCCAATTTCCAGATGCACAATGATGATAACCACAATGGTCACAGATTATAGACTGAAATATTTGTTCCTCATCAATTTCTCCATCAATTCCTTCAATCATATTAATGAATTCAAATTCACCCACTTTTAAAGCAGTATAGATTGGTTTTCCCTGTTCTGATGAGGAAAAATCAAACTGCTTTTTATAGGTCTTAAATTCCGTTGAAGTCCACATAATTTTATTTCAATGTCATTTTGGTTACACACAACAATAAATAAACACAATGCGTTTATTCCTTTCTTCTAGAAAGATAATTATTTTTATTGAAAAGTGGCTTTTGTATTTGTTAACCTCCGAAGTCGGAAGACTTCGGAGAGCGGGGCCTCGGATTTACCTATTAGGTATAGTTTTCTATTCGTTATTCAACTTTTTAAATGTTTTTAATGATTGAATTAAAATTGACATATTTTTCTTTAATTCCACTGTATGTGATGCTGACGCTGTTAAATTATAGAAAACGCCTTCAAGTCCGCTATCTAGAATGAAACTAATAACTTCCGATTCTCCATATTTGACTGTGTCTGATGTCGTGTGTAGGAAATATGACTTTTGATTTAAGATTTCCGTGTAACCCGATTCAATTATCTTTTTATTCTGCGAATTATTTTCTATTAATGTTAGGCAATATTCAAATTCAGATTCCAGGTCTTTATTTTCTCCGAAACTTTTAATTTTTTGGATAGAAATTATATCAATAAATCCATTTTTGTCAGGTTTAGAACTTGCTTCAATTCCTAAAATAATGTTTTCATTGTCATAGTTTTCAACTTTCCATTCCCAATTTTTTGGAATAAATATTGAGAAATCATTATTCGGATAATGGATTTTTTGTTTAGCGAATTTTACAGGATAATTAGCATATTGTTCCAAAGTGTTTTCTTTGTGGGAACAAGAAACAATTAGAATCAGAACGATAAATTTTATGAATTTCATTTTATCAAATATTGACAACAATAAACAAACACAATAGTGCTTATTCCTTTTCTTTTAGAAAGATAATTATTTTTATTTAAAACTGGCTTTTGTGTTTAACATCCGAAGTCAGGAGATATATCTGCCGAAGGTAGACTTCGGAGAGCGGGGGAGTAGTTTTTATTCTTTTGGAAGCACAGTAACACTTATCACTTTTGTTGCTTCATTTTTATATTCTGATTTAGGTGTAAAAGCTTTAACAATAAAGGTTGTATTTTGTCCTACAAGATTACTGTCAACTTCAAAATTAAATCTATTTGATTTTTGATTTAGGGAAAATTTGCCAAGTGAAGATATTTTATATTCAATATCTCTATTCTTTGGATCGTTTGCTTCGATGAATAATTCATATTGGTCTCCAACTCGTAATATAGGTCTTTTTCCTTTTAAACTTGATTCCCAAATATTACCCAAGCTGTCATTTATTTTCAAAATCCTTATAAAATAGTCATCCATCATTTCATTTTTGTTATGGTAAATCGTTATAGTGTTTTTAAGGTCAATTAAAATTCCTTCTAGTAACAGATTTTGACTTAATGTTAAATTTCGGCCATGCGATATTGTATTTCTATAGTTTTCCAATTCTTTGAAAAAAATTTCAAATCTTTTTTTGTTATCTAATATTGGCAAAAATAAACTCCAATTTTTTTCAATTATAGTTTTTAAGTCATAAAAATCAGAATAGAAAATAATTCTATTTTCAAAAAGTAACCCTTTGTTTTTTTTAATTTCTATATCTCTTTTTTCTTTCCATTTTTCAATTCTATCCGAGGAAACTTTATAATCTGAAATATCTTCAGAACCTATAAGGGCTATAATAAGCCTTCTTAATGTATTTTCATATTCGTTTATCATATTTCTCAAATTACCACCAACAATAAATAAACACAATTACATTTATTTCCTTTAGAAAGATAATTATTTTTATTTAAAAGTGGTTTTGTATTTGTTAACCTCCAAAATCAGCAGGCTTGCCTACCGATAGGTAGGTTTATCTACCGCTAGGGTAGACTTCGGAGAGCGGGGAGTTATAAATCCGCGCTATCGTAAAACTTCATAAGCCATTAAAGCCTTATTTGTTATATACAATTTTATAATGTTTTATGAAATATCAAATGATTGTTTATTTATATTTCCCCACATTAATTTAAGAAATGTCAAATAACCGTGTTTCCTTAATCCTAATAACACAGACCAATATCTTGAATCCATTATTTTATTTAGATGTTCTGGATTATATCTAACTACATTGCTCATATGAAAGAAGGCTAGAGTAATGCATAACTCTTCATTAAATACATGATTTTTACCATTTATTGGTGTCATTGAGATCCACTTCCCCCAATAGTCTATGTGATCACTGTTTAGATAGCGGTTTATTTTACTTTTAAGTTGTAATTCAATAGTCGAGAAATTTCCTTTTATCCTTTTTGTTTCAAAATGTGGTTTTTGACCTGTATTATTTATAAGACTTAGCCCAGGGTAAGCTTTTAGTGTTTTAGCCCCAGGAGGTTTGTCAAGGTGGTTTTTATCTAATATTTCTACTTTTAAGTAGTGGCCATTGGCATCATCTTTAATTATAGTGGCCGAGTGGTACATTAATTTATCTATTGTATTATTGGTAACATTACTATATTCTGCGCCAACTGAAGAAATATAAGGATAAATATCACTGAGTTTAACTTTCAGACCCTGTCTAGACTTTGGAATAGATTTACCTGTCAGAGTCTTATATACCAATGGTATTGTTCCATTATTCTTGAGGTATATTTCTTCATTTAAGAAGTTTTTAGACATTTGATTCTCTTTATAAGAAGCACCATGCCATCTATTTGATTCAAGCTCAATTCGTTTGCCCAATACAAGTAGTAATATCTTATTAATATTTAGTGTCGAATAATATAATGGAAGAAAAGATAATTCAGCAGGGCCTGAAAATGCCTGCTCTGCCAAACCAATAGAACTAGATATGTGTAACTGAATTAATTTGGCTGTTTTGTGGATTTCTGCTGTATTTAAAAAACCATGTTTCTCCTTAAGTAAATCAGTGGTATATCCTTTGCTTTTTAGTGTAGCCATGAAATTCAATAGGTCTTCAATAGGATCTAAATCTGTTCCTATACTAGTTTGAGTATCATGTCGAAAAACGGTCATTCTTTATTATTAATTGCATGTAAAAATAACAATAAACACAATTGCGCTTATTTTTCCTTAGAAAGATAATTATTTTTATTTAAAACTGGCTTTTGTTTTTATCTACAGACAAGGTAGACTTGGGATAGCGGGATATAAATCCGTGCTATCGGGGCTTATACGTACTTTATTTAAAGTTTTCTTATTGTTTGTTCCAATTGTAATATATTTGAGTTATTCTTTTAAGCTTTATTAATGCTTCAACTATTAAAGACAATTCATAAACCTGATAAAGTTTATCCTACAGCCGGAAATCCGATGTTGGTTACTTGTGACGATTTACAATATTGGATTTGTAAACATAGTAGAGATGCTTCTAAATTGGTAAATGAACTTTTGGGTTCTTGTTTCGCAACAATATGGGATTTAAATACACCTGAAATATCTTTGATTAATGTTAAGAAAGAGCATATTCCTCAAAATGTTCAAGGAATTAATTTTGACAAACCTTGTTTTGGCTCAAAGTATATTCAATCCAGTCAAGAGATTAATGACACTGTTTTAGCTTCGTTTAGAAACGCAAGTTTTAGAAGCAAAATTAACAATAGAGATGATTTTTTAATGATAGCTTTTTTTGATATTTGGCTTTCTAATGAAGATAGAAATCATAATAATAGTAATTTACTAATTGACTTTACAATTCAAAATGAAATATGCTTTACAGTTTTTGACCACGATGCTATTTTTAATTCCAATGCATTACATCGAGGTGTATATCAGATTAATGATTTTGAATCATTGATTAATACTCAATTAGCTAACATATTATTTAAAAGAGGACGAAATCTTGTTAAAGTTGTTGATATCTTAGTTAAGAAGTTCTACATTTGTGCTAAAGAGTGCGAAGATAATTTACCTGATATTATTTCGTTAATCCCATTAGAATGGGGAGTTGACAAGCATTCTTTAGAGAACCAATTAAGAGATAATTTGTTTACTAAAGAATGGCTTAATAGTTGCGAAAAAAACTTTAGAACTCTAATTCAAGAAAATATTAAGTAATGAAAACTTTTTTTAGCATAATATATTTAACCCTTAATGCAAGTCTTAAAGAAAAGATTAGTATAGGGATAATTATGGCTAATGGAGAAGATGTTAAATTTAAGATATCAGAAACAAAATTGGGTATTATTAAACAGTTAATACCAATTCAAAACTATAATTTCTTAAAGTCATATTTTAAAAATTTAAATAGTGACTTGAATTTTGGATTTGAAAATGATAATTTGATAAATATAGAAAAGGATATTTCTCATAATTGGGTTAATGAAAAATATTTTAGCTATCTCCATAGATATTCTAATAATGTCGTGAAATTTTCTGAACCAAGAGAGATAGATGTAACTTTTGATGAATTAACCTTTTTAAAATTATACGAAAACTATATTTTTAATAATGATGAAAAATAGAAAACCTACAGGGCCAAACATAAACGTCAGGAATAGGCAAGGTGCAATCAGTATTTGAGGGATATTCAAATCTTTGTTTTGGTTGAGTATCCA
>CALCSX010000409.1 GCA_937894165.1 uncultured Saprospiraceae bacterium
CTCATGATGAATTTGGTGGGAGAGCTATACAAATAGATGGTGCGGGAAGCATTAGCAACCATGCCACGCATGTGGGCGGAACTTTAATTGGTGGTGGTGCCAACCCGGAGGCGCGAGGAATGTCCTACGAGGCCGATTTATGGGCGCACGATTGGAACAGCGATAATGCAGAGATGGCTGAGGCCGCAGCGCAGGGATTGTTAATTTCAAATCACTCTTACGGATCTATTACAGGATGGGCAAATGGAGATTGGAGTGGGACGAATGGACCACATTGGTGGGGAGATCCGGAAATTGATGAAGAACAAGATTATAATTTTGGCCGATATAATGGGGGAGCGGTACAATGGGATGAAATATCCTACAATGCTCCATACTACCTCATTGTAAAATCCGCAGGAAACGATAGAGGAAACAGTGGATCATCAGCGCATCATGTGTTTCAAAATGGCAGTTGGGAGTTAGTTGATATAGTTCGGCCTAGTGATGGGGGCGCTCTTGGCTATGATTGTATTCCTAGTTCGGGCAATGCCAAGAATATCTTAACGATAGGTGCAGTTAGAGGTATCCCCAATGGATTTAATCAACCATCAGATATTATTATGAGTTCTTTTAGCGGCTGGGGTCCGACAGATGATGGAAGAATCAAGCCGGATGTTGTGGGGAATGGCGTACAGGTTTTGTCTGCCAGTTCCGGCGGCAACTCCTCCTATGCAAGCCTCAGTGGAACCTCAATGTCTGGTCCTAATGTTGCCGGATCACTACTTCTTTTGCAACAGCTGCACAATGATCTTTTCGGAAAATTTATGTTATCTTCCACATTAAAGGCTGTTGTAATCCATACTGCCGATTCCGCAACAGGGGAATCCAGACCGGACTATAGAAACGGCTGGGGATTGGTTAATATCAAGAAAGCGGCGGACGTATTATCCCAACCTTTCTTCCATCAATTCGAAGAAATAACTATGACAAATGGGGACACTATTCAACGTGAAATCATTTCTAATGGCTTGGAACCGATAAAAGTAACAATAGCATGGACAGACCTGCCCGGGGAACCGGCGGAAGCGGTGTTGAACTCCAGAACACCCAGGTTGGTAAACGATATTGATGTACGGTTAAGATCCATTGAAGATAGTTCACTTATATACCTTCCTTTTATTCTGGATCCTGAAATTCCAGATAATCCGGCTACAACAGGGGATAATTTTGTTGACAATGTTGAAGTAATTTATCCGGGGGTCGTGCCCGCAGGAAGATACATTGTCGAAATAAGTCATAAAGGAAATTTGGTGGGAAATTCTCAAGTATTTTCACTGGTGACCAGCTCACCTCTAAGCGAGTGTCAATTGACCACAGAAGATAGAATCGAGATCCAATTGCCTTGCTATGACCCTACTGCCTTGACAGATGTGGTTATCGAACAAGCTGAGGGAATCGCACCATTTCAATATAAAATTGGAAGTAGTGAATTTCAGGATGAGAATGTTTTCGTTGATCTAAATCCCGGCAATCATTTGGTATTGGTGAAAGACAGTGCAGATTGTATCGGCGTTATCAATATTTTAATCTCTAATCCTGATGAGATTAGTATTGATATGGCACCGGAAATGAGATTTCATGCACTTGCAGGAGATCAGGAAGAGGGTTTTATTTCAGCATTTGCAGGTAATGCAGGTTGGGGAGGCGCTGCTTTTGAGAATTTACTCTCCGCCAAAGCAGTTTTTGTTGATGACGGAACTGATAATGGCATTTTGGGTTGTGAAGATTTGGTGAATGGGGAAGACATTGCCGGAAACATTGCTCTTATTAGAAGAGGCGAGTGTGAATTCGGACTGAAAGCTTTAAATGCTCAAATTGCGGGAGCTATAGCCGTGATAATTATAAATAACGAGCCCGGTGTAATGACCATGGGCGCAGGAGCTGTCGGCAATCAGGTTAATATTCCGGTTTATATGATACCTAATTCTGCGGAGGATATCCTTTTCGATATGCAGGAAGAGGGAGAGCTATCTTTCGAAATTGGGGAGAAATTGCGCATACGCCATGCTAATTGTACAGAACCGGAAGGGGGCTTCATCGACCCTGTGATTAGGGGAGGCACAGGTGATTACACATTGTTATGGAATACCGGTGACACGACCGCCATTTTGGAAAGCGCAGGACCGGGTGAATATATTTTGGAAGTGATGGATAGCAATTTCTGTGAGGCTACATTCTCTTTTGAAATCCCGGAAATATTTAGTCCACAACCCCTAATAATTACTAGCGATGAAACATGTCTAGGTGATAATGATGGTACTATTTTTATATCCAATCCTCAACAATTAGAAGATTATAATTTCTTTTTGGAGGGTGAGGAGCAAGGGTTTAACTTCCAGAATCTGGCTGCCGGAATGTATTTTGGTGTATTAAGGAACAGTTTAGACTGCGAAGTGCAGGTAGACAGCTTATTGGTTGGTCCCGGAGCGGATGTGCCTATTTTAGATATTCTTGGAGATACATTAGTCTCATATGACGAACCGGCAATTTATAATGTCGATCCTGAAGATTGGGAAGGGTCATATGATTGGAGTATCGTAAATGGTGAAATAATCAATGGTCAAGGTACACAGGAAGTAACCGTGGAATTTTTCAACCCTGATAATGATGCTGTATTAATGCTTACTTTGGTCGAAGGCGAATGTAGGAAGTCTATGGATCTCACCATATCAGCTGAGCCCAACTCAAATACATTACATTTGGAAAAAAATTCCAGCTTAAGCATTTTTCCTGTGCCTGCACGAAATATTTTGAATGTCAAAGTTGAAAATTACCTTACAAATCAATCAGACAGATTCTACCTCATGAATTCGACAGGGCAGGTAATTGAAACTTATACCACAATGCCAAAACAAGAAATCGATATTTCAGGCTTGGCTTCCGGATTATACTTTATCTATTGGGAGGGGAAATCGGTGAAATTCATCAAAATATAGCCTCATATTTTAACTTAAAATGGCTACACAATTTTAGAAATGTGTAGCCATTTTAAATTTTAATCCTGTGAGCTATAAATGAAATCTATAAGATAAACCTATACCGGGACTTAATAAGCTCATTTTTTCTCTCGATAAAGATTGTTGATAAGAACAATCCGCATGTACACTCCATCTTGCGTTAATTAAATAGGAAAATGAAGCGCCTGCCTGAACAAATAATATACTAGTTGTTGCATCAGCTAATATAAAATCCTCACTGTTGGAAAAATCGGGAAGAATTGAACTCTCATCATGTACCTGCGATATACTTTGGTTTTGAGATATCACTCCTAACCCTAAGTAAGGCGTTATATTAACCTTATTCCAAAGCCTAAAGGAATAACCGGCTCTTACATCAAGATGCAAGCTTAAGGTATGGGTGTATTTAAATCTTCTAAATGAGGAACTGTTATCTATAGGTATATATCTGTCCAAATTAGTGTTTCCTCCCAAAGAAAGATTTGAAATACTGACATTCGCTCCTATAAAAGCATTGCCCCTGTGGAAATTTACACCTAAACTCGACTGTAAATTATTTGAAGTAGAAGAAGAAGGATTGAAATAAACAATTGGCCTGTAAGCTCCAAGAGAAACGGACATAAAACTCAGATTTTTCCTTTTCAGTTTTTCCGCCGGACTCAATTCTATCTCCTTCTTTTCCTCAACTACTTCATATTTATTCATAGGCAATTCTGACAATTCTTCGATATCTTGAACGATATGTGGCTTAGAGATAGTCAACAAATCTTCTTCAGATTCAGAATGAAACGCTTCAGCATTTTTTGTTTTTGTGGCTAAGCCAATATTCCCAATTTGATCATGTGATTTGTTTTCAATATTGAGATTCTCGCTACCTGAATATTTGGAATCATTATTTATAGAAAACCTTGAATCTATACTTTCCTTTTTCTTTAAAGCAACATTATTCCCATGAAAAATTTCGGAATCAGTTTCGACGGCATCTAATTGTTTTTCTTGATTTAAAATGTTTGCATTCCCTTCATCAATATTTATACTCGCATAATTAGAGATTTCCGTGTCTAAATTATCAGGAATATACATGTGTCCATAGAGAAACAGTAAACCTCCACTAGCCATCACTGCCATCATGATGGAAATCAGAAAGCCGTACTTAAATTTTGATCGCTCCAGCAAAATCTCCATCTGTTCCCAATCCCCGGGTTTTGGGCTGGGCTTGAAGTCATCGAATTTACTTTTTAAACTATTGTTGTTCATTTTAAATTGGGTTTATCCATCTTAAAGATCATTTTTAATTGACCTTCAAGGCATTATAATTTTGATGTTCTTTGATTTGTTCTTTTAACCTTTGTTTTGCCTTAAATAAATTTGATTTTGATGTTCCGACATTTATTTGAAGCATTGTTGCTATTTCCTCATGAGAATATTCTTCCAAAACATACAAATTAAAGACTGTTCTGTAAGCCGGACTCAATTGCTGAACCATTTCAAGTATTTCTTCCACTCCTAAGGGTGATAAAAAGTCGAAGGTTAAGCCGACATCCGGTACATATTGAATATCCTCAAGCGAAACATGTTTAATTTTGCTTCTTGTGAAATCTATAGCTGTATTGATCGCAATCCTATATATCCAGGAGAAGAAGTTTCCTTTCTCCGAACTGTATTCCTCCAGCTTAGAAAAGACTTTGAAATAGGAATCGTTCAATATTTGCAAGGCTTCATCTCTATTCCCGGCATATCTTAAACATAAGGACATAACAGGACCGTAGTACATTTCGTACAATTGTTTTTGAGCTTTCCTGTCATTTTTTTTACAGGCCTGCAACAATCTACTTAACAATTCCTCTTCGACCACCTACGATACCATTAATTTCACTTTCAAATTTCTATTTTTTGTCCAAAAGAAAATAGCTGTTCTTATAATTCTTATTGAAAACACCCGATGACTATTTACAAACGCATAATTCACAATCTTCTCTTGTTTCGAAACCTACCTGGGTGCAACCACTATACCCAATCTGCTCACAAGATTTTGACCCAGAATTATAGAACCACCTTAGAAATGCAGCCTGACAATCTTCATCTGTTGGAGGAGCTTCCATACAAATAGGGCTATTCGCTTCCTCGCAATCTTTGTTGCAAGCAATACTAAATCCGAGAATACAAAACAAAACCATAATCTTCAAAATTGACGCTATTTTCATAACCATTTTTTTAAATTATTTAACTGCTAATATTGATAACAACTTGATATCATTGATATCACTATAATCATATTGTGCCAATCCATCTTCTCCAATCATCAAAAGTACATCCGGCAATGGAATGACATCGAATGCATGAATATCCTTATAGTGCTTAATAAGATTGTCACTTATTTTTAAAGGATCAGATTTGTTGAAAATCTTAAGACCATCCGTTCCATCACATAAGAACAGCAAATCATGAGCTATTCCAAGGCCATGAGGATTGTGCATTGGGTAAGTCTTATCAAGTACGGGATTTGTGATGTCGCTAATATCCACTACATCCAACTGGTTGGTAAAACCTTGACATTCGTTACCGGATCTCAATGTCACATAGGCGTGATTCCCATTGACTACTACCGGATCACAACTGTTAGCATGGGTGAAAGTTGATATCAATTTAGGGTATAAAGCATCCCCGGCATCAACTATATACATCCCATTCTGTCCACCTACAAATAAATAGTCATTGTAGGGAAATATTGTCTCTATTCCAAATCCAAGGCTTTCGGTATGCACTTTTTCTAAGGCTTCACCAACTTGAAATGATATCAATTCATATTGATTAACAGCATATAGCACACCCACCTTCGCTCCAAATCTCGACATTGAACCTGCTGTAGCAATCACATCATTTTGGGTTACTCCAAAAACATTTCCACCTTCACTTGAAAAAGAATTAAATGTAGCCATATCAACATTGGTAGTAAAATTCCTTGGACCTGCATCAATAAAGAAATTATAATGTCCATTTTCACTACAATCCATAGTGTAAGTTTCTGTGCTTTCTATATATTCTACTGCTATATTGCCATCTTCATCTGTGAGATAAGGAAAATTAGCACTGTTGTGAAAAACCTCATTCACACGCTCAATTAACTGAACATTCCTAATATCACTAATATCTAAAACTACTATATCATTGTAGCTGTCTGAATACAATTTACCTCCTAAAATATAAACATCCAAAGAACCCGGAATATTTATAAAATCGATCGGAGTAGGGTTTGTCTTATCTGAATTATCAATAATGTGAATGCCCTTCTCGACCTCATTTAAAAGTATATAATGACCAATAGCGAATATTTTTCCTGGATTCTCAATGGGTTGAACTCCCGCATTGCCTATCTTGGCATTAATACTTTCTCTTGATTCAAAAACTGGGGTGTGAATCACATAAGTGGTCTTCGATGTACAGGTAGTTTTAGAGCATGATACGAAAAGCATACTAGCCATAAAACCTAATATAAGAATTTGTAAGAAGGATATTGATTTCATAATTAAAATTTTAAATTTTTTGGAATATGACCTATTACGACATGGAAAATGAAAAGGTTGCCTCCCTTTTTTATCCATTTTCACAGGCAACCAAATAAATTATATAGCGTACTATTCAGTGTAGTCAAAATAAGTGTTAAGATATGAAAAAACACCGAATTTTTAGTCAAATAGCCCCAATTCTGTTCCTGATCGTGATTCAAACACTTGCCCTTTCAGGTCAAGA
>CALCSX010000410.1 GCA_937894165.1 uncultured Saprospiraceae bacterium
GTCGATTTACTTTCATTTGACCACACGATCATAGACTGCAAAACAATAAAATTTGATTGGGTAACCGCAAATGAAATAAACCATTCCCATTTTCTTTTACAATCATCAAGTTCATTACCGGAATGGTCCTCCTTAGGAAGTATAAATGATTTTGCTTATTCAAATTCAGGATTAAATCATTATACCTTTGTCGTAAATAATGCCCCATCCGGAAGTTACTATCGACTCATTCAGGTTGATGCGGGTGGAAAATCGAAAATTTATCGGAATATCAGGGTAAACAATGATTGTGATACAGATGATATAATTTTATTTCCAAATCCTGCTTCTACAGTAGTGCATATAGGTGAAAATTTTGATTTTTCCGGTCAGGAATATAGTCTTTATACCGTTCAAGGGAAGGAAATACTTCAGGGTGAAGTTTCTGAGAATCCTATTGATTTATCAGAAGTACCTGATGGTATTTATTTTATGTCTATCAATGGAAAAATTAAGAAACTAGTTATAGCTCGATAAAATAGAATTTAATCCAAAGAAAACGGCTCTATTTCAAAGTCTTCGTCATCGGTATAATTGCCTTTATCTAATGTCCAGTCATAATCTTGAAATTTCAGAGTAGGTTTCGCACCTTTTTCAATAATATCATAATTTGCCAAGAACTTTCGGATTCCTTTTTTGCCTCCGAAGTCGGCTCTAAACCAACTCATCAATGATGAGGTATAGACAACATCCCCTTCGACTTTCACTTCGCTCTTCAAGTAGTTTTTAGTTGATTCGTCCAACTGTTCATTTATGGTAGATTCATCATAGATGACGATAGGGGGGCAGCTTTTGGCGCCGCAATTAAGTGCAAAATGGATACGGGGATCAATATTATCCACTCTGTTTTTTCTTTCAAATTTGCTTACAAATAATTTGGGCAAATATCCGAGACTTAATTTGTTCCTTGACCTTCGCAAAAGCCCATGTTCAATTTGATCTAAAGATAACTTACGATTGGCGATTCGAATAAATTCTTCCTTAAAAAAATTATCGCGATCATTATACAAATCCGGATTATTGAAAAGCGTAAATTGTGTCATACCATTATAGACATTGATCCAAAAAGTTAGCTTTTGGTCATCATTTTCCAGCATTTGGAGCTCATCTTCTGTAATTTTAGCAATTTTATTGACAATTGGTTTTGCATTATTACCTTCTCTGAGGTTGTCAAGTAATTGTTGGGAAAGCTCTATTGGACTGTGAGTCTTTGAATTCATTTTGGCTTGCGATTCGCTATTGTTACAAGAACAAAAGAGGGTGATACAGAGGACGATTTGAATGAAACGAATGGAAATTATCATTTTTTAATTTTTTGATCATCTAAATTATTTTGACAGCCGTAATTGTCAATGAAAGCTCTAGACTATTTAATGCTGTAATAATGTTTAGAGCTGTATTTGCAAGATCAGGTGAAAATTATATACTTTTGTAACTAACGTTTCCAACATATGAAAGTTTCGATTATTATTCCAACATATAATGAAGAGCGCTATATTGGCAAAACGCTTCAACGAATATATGAGGGTTCGGATGACAGATTATTAGAAATCATAGTTGTGGATGCTAATTCTCCTGATAATACGGAGACGGAGGTCAAAAAGTTTACTCAAGTGAGATTTTTAAATTCCGAGAGGAGATGCAGGGCTAGTCAGATGAATCAAGGTGTCTCCAAAGCAATGGGTGGCGTCTTTTATTTTATTCACGCGGATACCTTAGTACCCATTAACTACCTCCAAGAAATAGAAAATGCTATCAAAATGGGTTATTCACATGGTAGTTTTTCATTTGAATTTGATTCTGAGCGGCCAATCTTTAAAATTAATAATTTTTTAACCCGGCTGAAATTAAGTTTCGTGAGGGGAGGAGATCAGACGATTTTTATTATGAGGGAATTATTTATAAAGGCTGGAGGTTACGATGAAAAATATGTCATGATGGAGGAATATGATTTGCTTAGAAAAATGAATAAATTAGGCAAATTTTGTTTAATGGAGGGCTCAGTTAAGGTTTCTGCCAGAAAATACGATAAGAACTCCTATTTTCGTGTCCTTTTTAGTAATATTTTGGTCTTTTCATTATTCAAAATGAATGTATCTCCGGTCAAATTAAAGAAAATCTATAATACTTTATTAAATTAGAGGCAAATTTGAAAATACGGGACAAAGGGATTTATATGAGTCAATCAAGGGGGATTAAAAAGGTCAAGCTAAAATCTGATCTTAATTTTGACAGAGACAGGATATTGCCTTTTGGTGCAGGGATTCCGCCTTATTTAAGAGGTCCATATGCTTCCATGTATACGATTCGCCCTTGGACAATCAGGCAGTATGCGGGTTTTTCCACGGCGGAGGAAAGCAATGCATTTTACCGAAGAAATTTAAAGGCAGGGCAAAAAGGACTTTCAGTAGCTTTTGATTTGGCAACACACCGAGGCTATGATTCAGATCATGAACGGGTGTCAGGTGATGTAGGAAAGGCGGGAGTGGCGATCGACAGTGTTGAGGATATGAAATTATTGTTTGATGGCATTCCATTGGATAAAATGTCAGTTTCTATGACCATGAATGGTGCAGTGATTCCCATTATGGCATTTTTTATTGTAGCGGGAGAGGAGCAGGGAGTGAGTCCGAATAGTCTAAGTGGGACAATTCAGAATGATATTCTTAAAGAATTCATGGTGAGGAATACTTTTATTTATCCTCCCCAGCCTAGTATGCGAATTGTGGCAGACATTTTTGAATATACGGCAAGTCACATGCCGAAATTTAACAGCATTTCTATCAGTGGCTACCATATGCATGAGGCCGGGGCACCTGCAGCATTGGAATTGGCTTATACGCTCGCTGATGGATTGGAATATTTAAGAACAGGTGTGAAGGCAGGTTTAAATATTGATGATTTCGCTCCGAGGTTATCATTTTTCTGGGGGATAGGCATGGATTTGAATAGGGAGATTGCAAAATTAAGAGCTGCC
>CALCSX010000411.1 GCA_937894165.1 uncultured Saprospiraceae bacterium
CCTTGGATTCAAATACTTCGAAAGCCTTGTCCTTGAACTTTTCTTATCAGAGACAATGTTTTAAGTAGTTTTCTTGCAGTCACGACTTAGGTGCCATTGAACAAAACGCTCAAAAACACCTTTAAATAACTCTAAAATATAGACTGCCTGTCTAAAGGTGATGATTATGGAAGTAAATAAAATACTAAATTATATTAAAGATGTGTTGGAAAACATGCCTGCAGATTGGTTGAGTCTAACAACCCATAGACTAGATATTTATGATGAAAAATTGGCCAAAACTCAATTTCTGGAAAGGTTTGAATCCTTGTACATCGACAACAATTCTAATACCTCGGCGCTAAGTGAAATCCCGACGGCCTACGACTACATCCGACTGGGGCATCCATTGTCTTCTATTCTGGAATGGGCTATTGCCAAAATGCACAGCATCCCACCGGATCAGGTCATCAGTTTTTCCTCCGAAACCATTCCCTCAATGGCTGTTCTCCGAAAGAATTTATTAGAACACAAGAACACCCGAATCTTATATGCCGGTCAATTGCCGGACCATTTTGATCCCGAAGTTTTGAAGCAGGTATAT
The DNA here is from genome assembly GCA_937894165.1 of uncultured Saprospiraceae bacterium. Taxonomy (GTDB): domain Bacteria; phylum Bacteroidota; class Bacteroidia; order Chitinophagales; family Saprospiraceae; genus CALCSX01. The sequence continues at coordinate 584 of CALCSX010000411.1, forward strand.
GGATACCGATTTGAATTGGAACAGGTAGATGGTTTAGGAGCCGTATCACCGTTTGACGGCAGCACTGTTTTCATTTCAAAGGACAAGGAAATAGGTGCTTTCGACTTAGATCCGAATGTGGACTTTTTGATCAGTCTGCACGCCGAGCTCGGCAGTGTTTTGCTGGTGAATGGCGATGGGAACAGGTCTTATATCTCCGAGATTCAGCACGTCCGCCGAAGGGAAACCATCGCCATGACCCCCGCCGATTGTTTTTCTGCATTGCAATTATTGATTGGCAAACCCACCAGCGATGAAAAGATTAAAAATGTTGGGAAAAACAAGGCGTCTGTATTAGAATCAATCAAGGAAATTACGGGTACAGACACCCCTGCCCTGCTCGGCTCCTCAGGCCTGTCGATTCAGTACGCCATCATGATGGGGCTGATAGATGATGCCCTGGAAAATCACCCGGGAAAGGCGATCAAATTCATCGTTCCGCCGAATTGTTACGGCGGAACCAACGACCAGGCAAGGCGCGTAGCTGCTTGCGTCAAAAATGTAGAAATCCTTGATTTGCCTGTCGACGGCGATAACGATATGGTCCAAAGTACCGATCGGGTCTTGGATCAGGTAGCGGAAGAGGACGCGGTGCCCTACATTATCGTCGAGATCCCTACCAATCCGCGTGTTGAGGTTCCAGACCTAGAAAAATTGAGAGATGCTTTGAGCAAAAAACGTAAAACGCCCAATGGTAATGCAGCCGTTGATCCTGTCTTTATTTTGGATCAAACTTTTTGTCCCAATATTCAATTTTGCAGTGAAGACGGCATTTTCTCTTCGATACGAACTATTTCCTACGTGAGTGGATCGAAGTTTCCCAGTGGCGGAAAGGTTACAGCAGGCTATTGCGTCGCCAACCAAAAGGCGAAAAATTTAATGTCAAAAATTGATCAACATTTGCAGTTATGCGATAACGAAGCTACTGACCTCCAAGTCGAAGTATTGGCCGGGCAGCTTCCCTCGATGTTGCAGAGAATAGCAGATGCTTACGAGAATACGCGCGATTTTGTCAGCTTTATCGAAAAGGTATTGCCGGAGGCGAAGATCAATTTTGTATCGGATAAGTTGGCGCGCGAAGGATTTACCCCTTCGGTTTTTTCGCTCGATCTTCCCACTAAAGGGAATACTGTTGAAGAAAGAGAAACTTATAAAAGGGTCTTGAATCTTAAATTGATCAATTTAATGATAAATGAAATCCCCAATGAAAGTAAATACTGCGTTAGTTATGGGCAATTAAAAGGTTGTTATTGGACGATACCTGCCACTTCTACACAAGGAACGACCAAAGAAGGGGACAAAGATTATATTGCTCGGGTGGCACTTTCTCCTCATCTGGATCTCGAACTTCACAAAAAGGTCTTTTTGGATTTTGTTAAAACAATTTGAGGCATTATAATCAATGTAACAAAAGCACCAAAAAGCTGATTTTTCGCGGCTCGTAGCCCCCGGCATGAAAATAATATTGTTCGTTAACGAAGATTGTTCCTATGGACTTATCGAATTGATCTTTCTGGAGTGTGAATCAATACAAGGAAGGAGGCGAGTGGCTAGTCTTCTCTGATAGAGTTCATTTGTACTTCCAATTTTTATTGCTTTCAAAGTCTTAGTCTTGTTTTGAGCATCACTCCTGCCATTCTTTTCAGGGGGGTCAACATCCTCCGGATTATTTAGCAGGACTACTCGGCTAAACAGAAATACTTCATAAAAGTCCTTATCTTCGATTGGAAGCTTAATAAGCTTCCGAGACTCAAAACAACAGAAATCTATACACAGAAGCTCAATATCTCAAATAAAGTAATCAAGAGTCCACTCGATTCTAGTGATTTTAATATCTTTAGATCGAAATAACAGTGCTCCGACCCATTGAAGAAATAAGCGAAATATGCGCAATAGGCTGGTCAGAGTTGCGGATATACGATTGTTGCACACAATACGTGAAATATCTAAAATCTAGACAGAATTCTGTAACATTTATTGGAATATGTGTACTAATTAGTTAACTTTGCCGAGTGATTAGAAGAGTAATAGCATACAAAGAATATTTCGCTGACTTTTATAAAGCTCAAGACGAAAAATTACGAGAGAAAATAGGATACGTTTTGGACTTGGTTAGATTTGAAAGACAAGTCCCTAAAAAATTCTTCAAGTATCTCGAAAACACAGACGGAATTTATGAAGTGCGTGTGATTACGACCTTTAAAAGCATACGGATTTTGTGCTTTTTTGATGATGGAAATTTAGTTGTACTTTCAAACTGCTTTGTAAAGAAAACTCAAAAGACACCAAGAAAAGAAATTAAAATTGCGGAGAAACAGAAAAAAGAATATCTAAAAGAAAAAAATAACAGATATGAAAAATGTAACAGATTTTGAGGACATCCTCATCGGAACATACGGAAAAAAAGGAACTGAAAAACGAGACAAATATGACGCTGACTCTCTTGCTTTTCGATTAGGTGTTATGTTGAAAGAAGCTCGTAAAGAAGCGAATTTAACTCAAGAGGAACTTGCAAAAAGAACAGGAACGAAAAAAAGTTACATTTCACGAATTGAACGTGGAATGAGTGATATTCAAGTTTCGACTTATTACAAGCTGATTGAGTTAGGACTTGGCAAACATCTGAATATTGAAATAGCATAATGGAAAAAGTACTGTGGGCAACAAAAAGTATTAGGCCTGCCGAAAGGCCAACAATCGAATCCCTCAGCGGAGTCCGCTGAATACCCAGTTCACGAATCCGCTGTTGCTTTATGGGGAAAGCATTATATAAATTATTTACGGAGAGATTTTTGACTTTTGGTTGATCTTTTTTGATCTCAATGAATTGGTTTACGATCAATAAATAATGGTAGGCTTCATTTTGCCTTAGCAGACATGATATTTTTATAAATTTTGATCATAAACTACCAATTAGATCCTTATTTCCTTGAACAATGCCTATTTTTTAGCAAAAAAATCAATCATATTTCTTAATTTAGGATCGGGAAAGGGGAAGATATAGGTAAGTGGGGAGAGGATTTCGGCAAATCAACTAGTTATCGCTCAGTGTAGAAAACCCGAACATCAAAATGACATTAGGAAAAGAGTAAATTAAAACTTATAAACTATTAACTATCTGTAGTGACATCAGAATCGCAAAATATTGAATTCAAAGTATCTTGGAGGGACGAATATCTTAAATGGATTTGTGGTTTTGCTAATGCCAATGGTGGTAAGCTGTTTATCGGTATTGACGATAAAGGCAAGGTTACAGGTGTTGACAACCACAAGAAGCTATTGGAAGATTTGCCCAATAAGTTCCGGGATATTCTGGGCGTGCATTCGGAAGTGAACCTGCAAGAAGAAATGGATAATTACTATCTTGAAATTATTGTTCCACGTTATGATGTACCGATTTCTGTAAGAGGTAAATATTATGTGCGTACCGGAAGCACTTTGCAAGAAATAACTGGATTAGCATTGAACGAATTCATTTTAAGAAGAACAGGAAAAACATGGGATGATATTCCTGAACAAAGAGCTTCCCTCAGTGACATTGATGAATCGAGCATTAAGCAATTTTTGAAAGATTCAAGGTTCATTAAACGAATAACTGTTGAAGACTATATCAGCATATCTAACTTGCTTGATAAATTGCGTTTGGTTGAAAATGGACATTTGAAAAGAGCAGCCATTGTCTTATTTGGAAAAGACCCTGGAAAATTCTATCCGAACATGGCAGTTAAGATCGGTAAATTCGGGAAAACGGATGCCGACCTGAAATTTCATGAGGTAATAGAAGGCAATCTGATACAACTCAAAGACAGGATAGGAGAAATGCTTAACGCCAAGTTCTTCATTCACCCGATTAACTTTATGGGAATGCAACGAGTGGAACTGGATGAATATCCGGTTGCTGCTGTCCGGGAGATGCTCCTCAATGCTTTGGTGCACCGGAACTATATGGGAGCACCAACACAAATTCGTTTGTATGAGGACAATTTCAGCGTTTGGAATGATGGTGGTTTACCTGAAGGAATATCCGAAGAAGATTTGAAGAAAGTGCACCGCTCCAAACCAAGAAATCCACTACTTGCAGATGTTTGTTTCAAGGCTGGATATATTGATTCTTGGGGAAGGGGAACAATTAAAATCATTGAAGCTTGTAAGAATGCGGGATTGCCGGAACCAGTTTTAAAAGAAGAACAAGGAGGATTCCTGAGTAAAATATTCAAAGACAGATTTACCGAAGATCAATTGAAGAAAAATGGGCTACATGAAAGACAGGTTGAAGCGATACTTTACACCAAAAAATATGGAAAAATTACTAATTCGAAGTATCAGGAGATAGCTGATGTTTCAAAAGCAACAGCTACGAGAGACATTAAAGAGTTAGAAGATAAGGGGCTATTGAAAAATATTGGGACAAAGGGATCGAGTGCAGTTTACAAACTAGGAGTTGGCTCATAGTTGGCTCAGTTGGCTCACGATGGGCTCATGATTGGCTCAAAAGATAAAACAAAGAGAAGAATTAAATTTGCAGAGAAGAACACCGAATCGATAAAATCGAAACCGTTAGCACGAATTTTATGAAACGACAATTAATAATCTACTTAGGACTAATATTGACATTGACAAGTTGTGCCGTGTTCAATACTGATTTACGATATAAACCGAACTCAATAGACGAATATTATTTTCCCATTATTAAGTAATAAACATAATTTTAATAAATAAAATGGATAATATAAAATTAACAGAAACAGAAAAACTGTTTAAAAAAGTTTGCAAATATAATTGGGACAATGGATTTGCTTCATTAAAAAAAATGATATTGAATGAGTACTGTGATAAAGGTACTGCTTTATTTATTTATTGGATGTCGAGACCAGAATGGTATAGACAGTATGATGTAAATTCAGAAATCCCAATTCATGAAAAAAAAGCTTACCAGTTTATAAAGTTTGTTGAAGAGCTTTATCCGAAAATTGAAAAGGAAGAAATAATATTTGCCCCTTATGAAGCTAAAGAAGTTGGGCAATATGAAAATAATATTGAATATAAATCTGACCTGCCAGAAATAATGTATCAAAAGACGAATGGCATTATTCATTATAAAGAGGTTAGGAAAAAACAATTACAATGAACTAATCTAGCATCTGCCAACACGGGTTTGGCAAAAGTGACAGTTCATTGCTCTTCAGACTCAGTTGGGGATAATCAAAGTATAGTTTTGCAGACGTGATATTTTTATGTTTCTTGTCAATTTTGAGCATAATCTACCCATTACACCCACGTTTCCTTGAACAATGCCAATTTTTTCACAAAAAAATCAATCATATTTCTTAATTTGGGTTCGGGGAAGAGGGTAATATGGGGAAGTGGTGAGAGGAGTTGTGGAATAATCTATTTACTGCAAGCTTAAAAAAATGAAAATTGACTTAAAAAATAACGAAATCACTTGGTTCACAGAGAATGTTGATAAGCTTACACATAAACCTCTTTCCACTTCATTTAAGGAAATTGAAGTATTAACTGATGGAAGAATTTTGATTATAGAGGATTATACAGATTTTAACTACCATGGCAAATCAAACCTTTATTGCCTAAACAGACAAATGGAAATTGACTGGCATCTTGATTTTCCAATTGAAGAGTATAAAGAAAACTCAGGATACGTTGGTTTCACAACAAATGGTGAAGAACTTTACGCAAATACGTTCAATTGCGTAAGAGTAAATTTCAATGGAAATGGACAAATTCTTAAGAAAATATTTACTAAATGAATAGTCAAGAAAATAGGATTCTGATAACAAGTGATATTGGAAACTTTCTTTGTGGAGACATCTATTTAAAGGAATTAGGTCAAAGTAAACTAATATCTGAAGAAATCGATATAGATGAACTAACTCAAGAAATATTTGAAAACAAACCTGATACGGCTATGCAAATTTGGAAGCAAAAAGAATTTATCTATTTAGCAACCAAAATTTATAATCATAAAAGATCAATAAGGATAAAATCTGGGGTAATTGACCAGTTTGAATTGAATATTATTGAACCAGCAAAAGGTGGTGGTGAAATTGAATTAATAATTGCAAACTCAAATATCAGTGGTTACATAATAAAAGGCGAAACAGCTAAATGTGACAGTCTAAGTTTTAATAGAATAGTAAAACTGATGGAGACGTATTGGACGGCTGCAGCGGAGGGTACTCATGCTATTGGGCACCTCGGCAAAAGACAGGTATCAATACTTCTTAGATGTCTATCCTGAACTACCGAACCGAATATCACAAAAACTGATAGCATCTTATTTAGGTATAGCCCCACAAACCTTAAGTACGATACGCAGCAAAATGGCTAGATCCAAATAATTTCATTTCTTCATCTATGTGAACGTTCGGAGAGAAAAAATGCCCTAATTTTGTATTACTAGTCAAACCTTATAAAATAAAAATTATGAATAAGGAATATACAAATGGTGAAATTACCATTAAGTGGGAACTAAAGAAGTGCGAACATGCCGGAGTTTGCATAAGAACACTTCCAAAAGTATATAATCCAAAAGCTTCTCCTTGGATTAAAATAGAAAATACAACGACCGAGGAGTTAAAAAATCAAATTAATAAATGCCCATCCGGGGCCTTAAGTTTTTATGAGAATGAATAAAATAATCAACGTAGAACCTCTTGGTTTTCCATGGAAAACACAAGACCCATTTATTTTTTGTGCCTACCATAGAGATGAATATCCCAAAGGCAATGCGAATCTGGGACTTGACCCTGAACAATTGCGAGGAAGGAATGTCGGGCAGGATTTTGATACAAAAAATGCATGGAGAATGTATCATGGCAGCAGTATGCCGGGCTTTCCATATCATCCACACAGAGGATTTGAAACCATAACCATCAATAAGGAAGGTGTAGTAGACCATACTGATTCCCTTGGTGCTGCCGGTCGTTTTATGGGTGGTGATGTGCAATGGATGACCGCAGGAAGGGGTGTTCAGCATTCTGAAATGTTTCCTTTAATCCATCAAGATAAGGGAAATCCCTTGGAGATTTTTCAAATTTGGCTCAACTTACCCAAGGCTTCTAAGTTGGTAGAGCCTCACTTCAAAATGTTGTGGAATGAAGATATTCCTGTGATTCGGCACCTGGATAATTTGGGTAAAACAACAACTGTTCAGGTCGTGGCAGGTCGCATCAATGAAACCACTGCCCTCCGTCCCACCCCTGACTCCTGGGCCGCAAATCCGGATAATGCAGTCGGTGTATTTACCGTCAAAATGGAAGCCGGTGCGAGCTGGACATTACCCAAGACCGACAGTGATGCCAACAGATCAATTTTCTTCTACAAAGGAGAGCATTTGGAGATCGAAAATCAGGAAATACCCGCTAATCATTTAATAGAACTCCGGGCAGGTGAAGACATTATCATTCAAAATGCTGGCGCGGAGGCCTATTTTCTCATTCTGGAGGGAAAAGCCATTGGGGAGCCTGTTGTTCAGCACGGTCCTTTTGTAATGAACACTCATGAAGAAATTCGGGAAACGATGAGGGAATATGGTAAAACTCAATTTGGAGGTTGGCCATGGTCGGAAACTGAAGTGGCCCACCCAAGAGATAAAGGAAGATTTGCATTGCACAGTGACGGAACCGAAGAAATCAAATAATATGACAAACAAGAAAACAAGCATCGAATGGCCGGTCTTGGATTTTAATGAAATACAGGACACCCTTGAAACACTCCACCAATGGATTCAAATAGTAGGGAAAATTCGATTGAAAACCATGCCTTGGCAAAATCATTCATGGCATACAGTGCTGTACATCACCCCTCGCGGATTTTCAACGCAAGGTATTCCTTATCAAGGACGTATTTTTCAAATAGATTTTGACTTTGAAAAACACCAACTTTTGATTGAATGTACCCGCGAGAAAACAATCCGAATGGAGCTCAAACCCATGACAGTTGCTGACTTTTATGCTGAACTCTTTCAGAAACTCAGGAGTATTGGCATTGAAGTGGAAATTCATGGAAGCCCCAATGAAATGGAACCTGCCATTTCATTTGCGGAAAACACAATTAACAAAACCTATCTCCCGTCTGCAGCCCACGACCTTTGGCTGGCCATGTTAAAAGTAAACTGTGTTTTTACTCAATTTAGGAGCGAATTCATAGGAAAGTGCAGCCCTGTTCATCTGTTTTGGGGAGCTTTTGATCTGGCGGTTACTCGTTTTTCCGGAAAATCTGCTCCTTTACACCAAGGGGGAATGCCCAACATGCCTTTGGACGTCATGCAGGAAGCTTATTCTCAAGAAGTAAGCAGCGCCGGATTTTGGCCGGGCTCAAAGGACTTCCCCTCCCCGGCTTTTTATTCTTATTCCTACCCCGGACACCCTGCTTTTGGCGATCAGCATGTCCTGCCCAAAGAGGCTTTTTACAGTGCCGAAATGGGAGAATTTTTCCTGAAATATGAAGATGTGCAGAAGGCTGAGGACCCCGAAGGAATGCTCCTGGCATTTTTAAGAACGACCTATGAAGCGGCCGCCAATACACTGGAATGGAATAGAAAGGATTTAGAGATAAAATTATGAGATAGGTCAAATATTAGTTTTTTATAAAAAATCAAACATATTCCCTAATTTGGGAGTGGATCAGTGGAGAATCATATTTAATTGGGAAAATAATAATGCTGAAAATATAAAAATAACGGATTATCATGAATAAACTAAAAAATATACATCCCGGTGAAGTTCTCGAAGAAGAATTTCTTAAACCAATGGGTATAACTGCCTATAAACTTTCTCAAGCAATCGGTGTACCACAAACAAGGACTAGCCAAATCATAAAAGGGCGAAGAAGGATAACGGCCGACACAGCTTTACGACTATCCAAATACTTTGGAACCTCGACCAAATTTTGGCTTGGCCTTCAAAATGATTTTGACATCGAAGAAGAGAAGCAAAACATAAAAAAGGAACTTGAACTAATTGATGCTCTGAATTAAAAACGCAATAGAACAACGGCTATGATGAACATATTTCGCTATCACTCATCCGAAACATAGCTTGGAAGTTGAACAAACCATTATATGATTAAAAAGACATTGATATTATTAATAATAGCATTTTTGGTTGCTGATATAGGATATACCTTCTTACAGAATTATTATACCCCTTTTGATGGCGATATGGCGGGAGGGATTGTTCCTGATGCAGAAGTAAAATTGATTCTTGATAGTCCATTGGGTTTGAAAGTTTTTGAAGAGAATATTCAATATCCTAATCCTAACAGATTTTTTTGTCATTGGAGTTTTTATACCTATTTTAATAGTTTTCCTCTATTTCTTCAAAATTTCACAAATCCCATCGATAGTGCTTATTTATCCTGCGCATTCGCTAAGACTTTAATTCAGGTTGCACTTATTTTTCTAATTGCGCTCATTGTTTCCGGAAATATTTTTAAACGCCATTTTTTGTTTGCGGCTGTTTTAATTACCCCATTATTCCAGATAAATGGATATCGGCATTATATGGGAATCATCGACCCGGCGACTACTTATACCTTTTTTTATGCACTTCCTACTATTCTAGTTCTGATATATTTTGCTCCACTATTTTTGAAACATTTACATGGATTAGAATTAAAAAGATTGAAATACTTCAAATTTTTATGGATCCCACTGGCTTTGATATCCAGCTTAAGTGGTCCATTAAATCCCGGGATCTCATTAGTGCTTTGTCTACTATTTTTCATATATTATTTTAGGCAAAATTCAGGTAATTCAGAGAATAAAACTGGTTTTGCTCGATTAAAACACCTAATTCAGAATTTTCCAAAAGAATATTATTTCTATCTGATCCCTATCACGATATTTTCTTTGTATTCCTTGTTTCTTGGTAGATTTAATTCAATAAATTTAGATAATAAAATACCTCTATCCGTTTTATATTCCAAGTTACCGGAAGGGATATATTATTCATTTACCCAAAAATTGGGCTTTCCGATTTTATTCTTGATTTTAACAATCAATGTATTAATTATCCACTATAAAATTAGAACTCCGGAAGGGAAAAATATTCTCAAAATATTTAAATGGATTGGCTTATTTGCTCTGATTTATATATTGCTATTGCCGCTGGGTGGATATCGAGACTATCGTCCTTATATCTTGAGATATGATACAATCATACCCATTACACTAAGTTTAATGTTTATTTTTGCAAAAACTACGATGTTTATATTGAAAAATCTTTCAAATAAACATAAGTATTGGTATGTACTCTTGCCTGTTTTAGTCTTATTTGTCTTTACCAATGCGGATAAACCTGAATTTGACAACAACACTTGTGAGAGAAATGCCCTCATGCAAATAGCCGGTTCGCAAGAGCCAATTGTAAAAATTGATGATAATTGCACTGTTTTGTCATGGACAGTTATTGATAACCCTCAAGAATCGGGACTTCAGACCATGTTGCTTAGAAAATGGGGAATAATCAGTGAAGATAAATTGTATTATCAAAAACCGGTGGATGAGGATACGAGATAGAAAAATTGGGGATAGGGATCATGGTATTTGCAATTTTTCGTAATTTGAGTTCAGGGAAGGTGAAAATATAAGCAACTCTGGATGGAACATTCGCAAATAAATAAGTTGGCTAACAAGCTGAAAAATATAACTAAAATTCAACAAATAGAGAAATGACAAAAATTATTTCAAGCCCTAATTGTGGGAATTCACCCAAAATGACATTTTTAAAAGAATTCAATATTGCATTTGCAAAAGGCAACATGGAATTTCTAATTGGTAATGTAACGGACAAAATTGTTTGGAATATAATTGGTGATAGAAAAATTGAAGGGAAAGAGAAGTTTAAAGAGGAATTGGGAAAAATGAAATCAGAAAAGGCAACCGAATTAATAATTGAACAAATCCTATCGCACGGAAAAGAAGGAGCCTCAAACGGAATTATGACAATGCAGGACGGAAAAAAATATGCGTTCTCTGATTTTTATGTATTTAAGAATACCAAATCAACTGATGTGAAATCTATATCTTCATACGTAATTGAAATTTAATTAAAAGTGTAACAAAGCCAGTTGCCAACAGATATCCATACATAATTACATCATCAAAAAAATGACTCTACCACCCTACGACAAATATCCAAGTATTTCGGACGACAAAATATTGTTGCGACAAATTCAATTTTCCGACATCAAGGACATTATAGAAATTTCATTCTACGACGCTATTCAGGCTACAACATTCACTCAAGCTCTAGAAATGCAAGCCAAAATAAATGAGGATTACAGCAATGGAAACTCAATACACTGGGGTATTGCAGACAAATTAACAAATAAGATCCTTGGAACATGCGGTTATTATCGTGGACTTGACAAAGGTGATGGGGAGCTGGGCTGTGTCTTATTACCTCAATACCGGGGACAAGGTTATATGACTTCTGCGATGCTTTTAGCAATCGAATTCGGACTAACTCATATGGGTTTAAAACGAATTTGGGCTAAAACCACTAAACAAAACGAAAAAGCAATAAAACTTATAGAGAAACTTAATTTTATAAAAATGGTGGATTTGGACGACGATGAAGTAGAATACGAATTAGGGGGAGAACCGTGAATGCCATCAGAATCTAACAACCTACAGATCAATCAAAAAAATCCAACTTAACATTCCCCGTTTTCAACATCCTTTAATGAAGCGACTAAAAATTTTCGGACTTGCTTTAACTCATGAATTTTTGAATCCACTTCACTAATTTTGTTTTGTACTATTTCTAATTTCTTACTTGTCGGCAATTTGTTACTAAACCAATCATTCATCGATTTTTTAATTTCTGACAAAGTGAACCCGGCTTTCTTCGCATGGACAATCCATTCGACTTTTTCGACATCAATTTCATCATATTGTTTGTAATTGTTGGACTTGACAGCATCATCAGTCACACCTGATATCAATCCATAATTTTCATAGTAGCGTAAAGTATGAATGGAAATCCCTGTTTGCTTTGACAACTCACTAATTAACATCTCTCTTTTTTTATTTTTATAAAAAATATATATAGTATAGAGCATACTCTATACTTGTTACTTGCAAAAATACATTGTATTTTTGTAAATCAAAATCAGGTTTTAAAAAAATTACCCCTAATAACCAAGTCACATTATTCCAAATTGAATAGAATAAAGAAAATTTTAAAAATAACAATGATAGTATTTATAAGTACAGCTTTAGTATTGATAATAGCTGCCTTCAGCTATTTACTTCATCCCAAATTTGGAAAATCTCCGGATGGAAAGCGGCTTGAATTGATAAAGCAATCTCCGAATTTTAAGAATGGAAAATTTCAAAATATCAACCTCACTCCATATATAACTGAAGGAT
>CALCSX010000412.1 GCA_937894165.1 uncultured Saprospiraceae bacterium
CGAGAATTGGATCGTCTTAATTCTTTAAAAAATATTACAACTTCATTCCAAAGCTACCTTACTCCAAGTTCCATCATTAAAGTTGCGGTAACATTTCTCGTGGTTCGAGAATTAAGACCCCCTTCCCTCTTAAACCCTCACCTCACCTCTCAATTTTTTATCCCCTCACCTCTTCCATCCTTCCTCAAAACCCTCCACTCCCAAATATTTAGCTAACCTAATTCACACTTATCTTCAACTTCTTCTTCAACTCGAACAACTCATCACGATATTGCGCAGCAGAAATAAAATCCAAATCCTTCGCAGCATCCTTCATCTTCCGCTCCGTAGCCTCTATCATTTGCTCCAACTGGGAAGAATTCATATACTTTACTATTGGATCCGCAGCAATACCATTTTCTACAGATTCATAGTATGGATTGGCAGGCTTCTTAGGTCCCCGAATGTCCAAAATAGAATTGGCACTCATGATTTCTTCCCTCGTCTTGTTAATCGTTGTTGGCGTTATGCCATGCTCTTCATTATATGCCATCTGAATAGCTCTTCTTCTCTCTGTTTCATCCATAGTCTTCTGCATAGAATCAGTAATTTTATCAGCATAGAAAATAACCAATCCATTCTGATTCCTCGCCGCCCTACCCGCAGTTTGGGTCAATGATCTTTCATTTCTCAAAAAACCCTCTTTATCTGCATCCAAAATTGCTACCAATGAAACCTCGGGCAAATCCAAACCCTCCCTCAGCAAATTCACCCCGACAAGAACATCAATTTCACCAAGCCTAAGATTCCTGATGATCTCCACCCTGTCCAATGTATCCACCTCTGAATGTATATAACTTACCTTAATATTTAACTCTGCCAAATAAGTGGTCAACTCCTCCGCCATCCTTTTCGTCAAAGTCGTAATCAAAACTCTGTCCCCCTGCTCTATCCTTCTCGCCGTCTCCTCCAACAAGTCATCTATCTGATTAATACTCGGCCGCACTTCAATAGGTGGATCCAACAATCCAGTTGGCCTTACTATCTGCTCTACCACCACACCCTCCGTGGCTTCCAATTCATAATCAGCAGGCGTCGCACTTACATAAATGACCTGATTGACCATGGTGTCAAATTCATCGAAATTGAGGGGCCGGTTGTCAATAGCGCTTGGAAGTCGAAAACCAAAATTAACCAGATTCATCTTCCTCGCCCTGTCCCCTCCAAACATTCCCCGCACCTGAGGTATCGTCACATGACTCTCATCAATAATCATCAAATAATCATCCGCAAAATAATCCAATAAACAAAAAGGCCTCATCCCCGGCTTCCTCCCATCAAAATACCTCGAGTAATTTTCAACGCCATTGCAATACCCCAACTCCTTCATCATCTCTAAATCAAATGAAACTCGCTCCTTAATCCGCGCCGCTTCCAAATACCTGCCCTCCCGCTCAAAATACAATTGTTGCTCATGCAATTCATCCTCGATATTCTTAATGATCCCATGGATCCTATCTTTCGGAGCTACATAAAGATTAGCCGGATAAATGGCAGCATGTTCCAAACTCTCTATCCGCTTACCCGTCTCCAACTCAATTCGCTCAATATCCTCAATCTCATCTCCAAAAAAAATCACCCTATACCCATAATCAACATATGGAAGATTAATATCGACCGTATCTCCTTTTACTCGAAAATTCGCCCGCTCTAATTTACTCTCCGTCCTGGAATACAAACTGCTCACCAAGGAATACAAAAAAGCATTCCTGGCAATCATCTGCCCCTTTTTTATTCTAATTATCCCTGCCGTATAATCCTCCGGATTACCCATACCATAGATACAAGAAACCGATGCTACTATAATAATATCCCTTCGACCTGAAAGCAAATTCGATGTCGCCCGCAATCGCAATTTATCCACTTCCTCATTGATGGAAAGATCCTTCTCAATATAAGTGTCGCTCGTTGAAATATAAGCTTCCGGTTGATAATAATCATAATAAGAGACAAAATATTCCACAGCATTATTCGGAAAAAACATCTTGAATTCCCCATATAACTGCGCTGTCAATGTCTTATTATGTGTCAAAATCAAGGTCGGTTTGTCTACTTGTGCGATAACATTCGCCATAGTAAATGTTTTTCCTGATCCCGTCACTCCAAGCAAAACTTGACCTTTCTCTCCTTTCCTAATTCCATCAACCAATTTCTTTATCGCAAGAGGCTGGTCTCCTGTCGGCTTGAAGGTTGAATCAAGTTCAAATCCCATTCTGTTTTATTTTTTCGTAAAAAAAGTATCAGTCATAACACTCACAACCTCTCTATTTGTTTATGATTTCCAATTATTTCTAGAACAAATCTCTCGCTATAAATTTTAAACTAGGTTTAAAAAATACAAATACATGTCATTTTGACATATATTTTTATGCCAATTTTAAATATTCGGTCATTTTGTCACAATAATATAAACAAAAATGTCATTATTTCAGATTTCATCCATTTGGTACAGGACTTGTACAATACCTATTGTAAACAAAAAATAAATATTATGGTAACGAACGCAATTTATAACAGACCTAAAGTAAGCTTTAATCACAAT
>CALCSX010000413.1 GCA_937894165.1 uncultured Saprospiraceae bacterium
TTGAACACCTTTATTCTTAAACGCAGAACCACACATTACCGGAGTAATTTTCATCTCGATAACTGCTTGTCTCAAAGCAGCTCTCATTTCCTCAATAGTAATTGAATCCGGATCGTCAAAAAATTTCTCCAACAATTTATCGTCAAATTCTGCAATTTGCTCTACTAATTCAGCTCTTTTCTCATGAACAAGTTCTTTCAAATCTTCAGGTATTTCAATAAATACCGGAGTTGATCCAAAATCTTCTTCATTCCAAATAAATGCCTTGTTAGTAACCAAGTCAACTACTCCTTTGAAAGTCTCTTCATTTCCGATAGGAACTTGCAAAGGCATAGCATTAGCTCCAAGTTTAGCCTTCATATCCGCTATTACATTGAAATAGTCAGCACCTGATCTATCCATTTTATTTACGAATGCTATTCTAGGCACTTTATATCTGTCTGCCTGGCGCCAAACTGTCTCAGATTGAGGCTCAACACCATCAACTGCAGAGAACAAAGCGATAACACCATCCAAAACTCTCAATGATCTTTCTACCTCAACAGTAAAATCCACGTGACCCGGAGTATCGATAATATTAAAATCATACTCCTGACCATCTACTGTCCACATACACTTAGTTGCAGCAGATGTGATCGTAATACCCCTCTCCTGCTCCTGCTCCATCCAGTCCATTGTGGCTGCACCATCATGTACCTCACCAATATTGTGTGAAACACCTGTGTAAAATAATATCCTTTCAGTTGTAGTGGTTTTACCTGCATCAATATGTGCAGCAATACCTATATTTCTTGTAAATCTGAGATCTCTTGCCATGGCAATTATATAACTATTTATTTTTTAATTAAACTCTAAAGTGCGCAAATGCTCTATTTGATTCCGCCATCTTGTGCGTATCCTCTTTTCTCTTTACTGCAGCACCTTCACCTCTACTAGCAGCCAATATTTCAGCAGCTAATTTTTCAGCAGTACCCTTGCCACTTCTCTGACGTGCAAATTTGATAAGCCACTTCATTCCAATGGAAATCTTACGAGCAGCAGGTAACTCTGTTGGAATCTGGAAAGTTGCTCCACCGATTCTACGGCTTCTAACTTCCACCTGAGGCGTAGCATTGGCTAATGCTTTTTTCCAGATCTCATGTGGATCTTCCTCAGACTTTGCTTTCACAGCATCCATTGCATCATAAAAAATAGTGAAAGCAGTACTCTTCTTGCCCTCATACATTAAATGATTTACAAATCGAGTCACTTCCGTGTCTTTGTATCTTACGTCAGGAGTTAATTTTCTGACAATGGGTTTCCTTTTTCTCATCTCTTTTTAAAATATTAGATTTGACTATTAATCCTTGATTATTTAGGTCGCTTAGTACCGTATTTAGACCTACTCTTCTTCCTGTTATTCACACCCGCAGTATCGAGCGCACCTCTCACGATAGTATATCGAACACCCGGCAAATCCTTTACCCGACCCCCCGCGATCAATACGATGGAGTGCTCTTGAAGATTGTGTCCTTCACCCGGAATATAAGCTATCACTTCAATTCCATTTGTCAATCGAACTTTCGCAACTTTTCTTAACGCTGAGTTCGGCTTCTTAGGAGTAGTAGTGTATACACGCGTACATACTCCCCTTCTCTGAGGACTAGCTTCCAAAGCTCTCGATTTACTCGGTACAAACACCACCTTTCTACCTTTTCTAACCAACTGATTAATTGTAGGCATATTAATTATTTATTTTTTCTTAAAACTTTTAACCTAATCTTTGTCACAACTAGGTGATTTTCAAAATTATAGTACATGCTTTATCAAAAGCGAACGCAAAAATACGATTAATTTTTATTAATCCAAAAATGCAATCTATTTTATTGCATTATTTTTTGCCTTATTTTTTATTTCGTCTAAATTTTCCTTATTTGAGGACACAAAAGTACATATTCAATGGCAAATCTCCTACTTCGTAATGCAAATTCTTCTGATTTATCAGAAATATTAATATTGGTTAAACATCTTGCCAAATTCGAAAAGGCTGAAAATGAAGTCACCGCCACCATCGAAATCTATCAGGAAAATTTTCTCCGGCAATTCTTCTGCACCATTGCCGAGCTTGATGGAGAGATCGTTGGCATTTCTCTCTATTATTATGGTTTCTCTACATGGAAAGGTAAAATGTTATATCTCGACGACCTTTTCGTGCCGGAACAATATAGAGGCAGGGGAATCGGGAAAGCACTTGTCCATGATTTATTTAAAACGGCTAACGAGAACAATTGCCAAATGGTAAAATGGCAAGTCCTTGACTGGAATACAGAAGCAATAGAGTTTTATAAAAAAATCGGGATGCAGATTGAAACGGAATGGTATAATTGTAAAAAAATTCTCTAAACTATTGCTCTCTTACAAATAAGGACCGTGCAAATTTCTCAAGTTTTTCTTTTCTTTCTTTCTCCACATTTACCCCTGCCAGTTTTTTCATCGCATTATTAAAGTAATTCTCCTGAATAAGTTTTGCTCTGTCCTTCACACCGGCCTCACTAAAAAAGCGGTGCACCATAAGCAACTTCTCCTCCTTCGAATGCGTGTCGGATAAATATACTTTTTGGAACTCTTCCCGCTCATGAGCCAAATTATCCAAGCAACTTATATATAGGAATGTCTTTTTCCCTCTATATATATCACCCCCTATTTCCTTACCTACCAGGTTGCCCTCTCCATAGGCATCCAAAATATCATCTTGAATTTGAAAGGCCATACCCAGATCTAAAGCAAAACCCTCTAATAATTCCTGATCCTCCTCCCCCGCTCCGGCGCTCATAGACCCCAGTTTCATACATGCTCCCAACAAGACAGCCGTTTTATATTCTATCATTTTGCAATAACTCATAAAATCAACCTCATCCCTCTTTTCAAACTCCATATCCCACTGTTGCCCCTCACAAATTTTCGTACCAATATCTGTAAAATATTTCAATGCTTTTACACACCACGGCGTCTCAGAATAATCTAGTATTAAATTATAAGCCTTCAGCAGCATCACATCACCCGACAATATCGCTGTTGCCATGTCATATTTAATATGAACCGTTTGCTGACCCCTTCTCAAGAATGATTCATCCATTATATCATCATGCACGAGCGTAAAATTATGAAATATTTCAAGGGCATGAGCCAAATTTAATTTGTCTTCCACTTCATCATTATATAAATTGACTGCCATCAGAAGCAAAATCGGTCTTATCCGCTTTCCTCCAATATTCATGATATAGTTTACAGGATCATACAAACCTTTTGGCTCCTTATTTATAGATGCATTGTTTAAATATTCCCAATAGATTTTCGACAATTCCTCAATAGATTTCATCAGACAATTTTAATAATAGTTCATATATGTCTAATCTTTCACTTGTAGACGGGACAATACAATATTTTGGCGCAAGATACTAAAAATGCCTATACAGTTAAGAAGACTCTTAAGGATTTAAAAATTGATGACCTATTATTTGAAGGTGAAATGATAACAAATGTTCTCTTTCAATCGAAAACAACAGGGAAATCATATTCCGAAACATACAGGAATCTGAAAGTTTTCCGGCTATTAATTAGTTAAAAATTTGTTATAATTATTAAATTATTAAAAAAATCAATGATAATGCTTACCTTTATAGGATTAATCTCAATTCATTAAAAAAAATTCTAATATGAAAAATTTACTAATTTGTCTTTGCTTTAGTTTTTTTGGTCTTGCCACTACTTATGCTCAAACAGAAACTGTTGCCACTTCTACTGAACAAAAAGTTGAAGCTAAGAAAGATTGTGCAGGTCATGCGTCTGCAGATGGAGAGAAAAAAGCTTGTTGCGCTTCTAAAGCTGGAGCAGGAACGGCTGAAGCGACATCAAACAAAGATAAAAAAGCATGTTCAGGTAAAGATAAAGATGGCAAAGCATGTTGTGCAAACAAAAAAGGCAAAACTGCTTCAGTAGAAACTAAAAATCAACCTGCTTTGATGAAGGCAGAACAGCCGGTCATGTCAAGAACGAAAGCTACAAGCGAAAATTAAGATTTTAATTTTCTCAAAAGTTTTAGGGTGCTTTTCGGCACCCTTTTTTATTCTTAAAAAATTTAAAAAGTTATGCAAGTAATTATCGATATCAGTATGTATCCCTTCACTGAAAATTATGAAACACCTATTTTGGAATTTATTGAGCGTCTGAATGCTCATGAAAATGTAGAAATTGAAACCAATACCCTCAGCACCCAAATTCGTGGTGATTACGACCAAGTAATGGCTATTTTGACGAGTGAAATGAAGCTGACTTTTCAGAATGAGATGAAATCACTTTTTGTTATAAAGAGTTTTCGATTGGTTTAGAATTTGGGCGTGCCCTGCGAGATGTTCAAATCATTCTACACTTTGTCCTTCATAAAATTACTCTTTTAAATCTCGCTGAGAAGATATAAAATCTCGCAGGTCGGTCCCCTACAGAGTTCCGTACTGCCTCCGCTAAGGCTGCGACAGCACCAACCTTGTCTTCCCTAAATCTTGACTCGCAAGGCTGTCCTTCGGGCACCTCACGCAAGGTACTGATTTCGAAACTATTATACAGAATAATTAAAGTTTATATTAAAATAAATCCTCCAAGATTCTCTCATCCGCAAAATTGGGAAGTGTAACCTTCAAAAGCGGTTCGGATTCCATCGCTCTCTTAATTGCGAAAACAGCTTCATCATTCCTCGCCCAGCTTCGCCTTGCTATTCCATTATTCACATCCCAATGTAACATCGACTTCAATCTCCGCTCTGAATCCTTACTGCCATCCAACATCATTCCGAAGCCACCATTAATTACCTCTCCCCAGCCCACACCGCCGCCATTGTGAATAGAAACCCAGGTCGCCCCTCGGAAACTGTCACCTATCACATTTTGAATGGCCATATCGGCAGTGTATTTTGAACCGTCATAAATATTGGATGTCTCTCTGTATGGAGAATCGGTACCACTCACATCATGGTGATCTCTCCCCAACACGACCGGCCCTTTCAATCTGCCGGAAGCTATAGCCTCATTAAATGCCTTAGCTACTTCAATTCTCCCTTCAGCATCAGCGTATAAAATTCTTGACATAGAGCCTACAATAGGCAGATTATCAGCAGCACTATCGATCCATTTAATATTATCATTCAACTGTCCCGTGATTTCCTTGGGAGCATTTTCTTTCAAACGCCTCAACACCTGCCCGGCTATTTCATCCGTTGTATTTAAATCCTCTTCCAAACCGCTGCAACAAACCCAGCGGAAAGGTCCGAAGCCATAATCAAAACACATAGGGCCCAGAATATCCTGAACATAGCTTTGGTATTTGTAGAGTGCCTCCTCCTCATTCTTCCAAATATCAGCACCTGCCTCCCCCGCTTCTTTTAAGAAAGCATTTCCGTAATCCCAGAAATACATTCCATCAGCTGTCAATTGGTTCACAGCTTCCACGTGACGAATTAAGGTCTTTCTTACTTCCTCCATAAATTTTGACTTATCCTGCTGAAGTAAGATTTTGGCTTCATGGAAAGTATAGTCAACAGGACAATAACCCATATCTTGAATATTGTGCAACGACGTCTGATCACTGCCCAGATCTACCTTTATTTTTCGCTTGGCAAGTGTCTCCCACAATTCGACAATATTTCCGTGATAGATTAAAGTGACACCCTCTAATTCCTTTATTTTATGGAGGGCGGAATCAATCAATGCATCCACATCCGTATAAATATTCTCTCTTTTTATATAGCCATCCACCACCCTTTGGTTTATCGCATCTTCGTCCACTTCAGCCAATATTGCGACAGCACCTGTAATCACCGCAGCGATAGCCTGAGCGCCTGACATTCCTCCCAAACCCGAAGTCACAAAAAGACGACCTTTCAAATCATCAGTTCCCAAGCCTTTTAACCTGCCCGCATTAAGTAAGGTAATCGTGGTTCCGTGGACAATTCCTTGTGGTCCGATATACATATACGATCCTGCTGTCATCTGCCCGTATTGTGTGACCCCCATGGCATTGTACTTATTCCAATCATCTACAGAGGAGTAATTGGGAATCATCATGCCATTGGTTACTACCACGCGCGGGGCATCTTTGTGGGAGGGAAACAAACCCATAGGATGACCTGAATATATCACCAAGGTTTGCTCCTCAGTCATTTCTGAAAGGTATTGCATTACAAGAAGATATTGTGCCCAGTTTTGAAATACAGCTCCGTTTCCGCCATAGGTAATTAATTCATCGGGATATTTAGCGACTTTTGGATCAAGATTGTTTTGGATCATAAGCATTATTGAAGCTGCCTGAGCACATTTTGCAGGATAGACAGATATTGGACGTGCCTTCATCTCGTATGTAGGTCGAAAACGATACATATATATGCGACCATACTCCTTTAACTCATTGGCAAATTCCGGAGCCAGAACCGAGTGCCACTCTGCCGGGAAATACCGCAAAGCATTATTGACTGCAAGTTGTTTTTCCTTTTTAGAAAGTAAATTATCGATAATTCTCTTAGGAGCATGACCTGCGACAGGGGTAAATCCAGGATTTTCGGGCAAGATGCTCGGGATTCCTTGCGCTATTTGTTCTGCAAACGTTTTTGTAAGTTCTAATGGCATATTGATATCTTTTGAGGGATCATAAAAGTACAACTTCCTCCAATTTTAGTTTAAATAATCGGTGAATAAAACTGAGAAATCGTGCAGGCGAGATTTTTAAACACTTGAAGAGAAAATGAATATAATTATTTTGATATACATATCTAACTGCTCTATAAATACTTAATAAATCAGTTTTTCAACCTATAAAAATTAATAAAAATATATACCGGACATAATATACTAATTAACAAAATATTGTATATTTGAAGTCAAACCAATCGAAAAACGAGTATGACAATATTTATACTTTTATCTTTTGCATCTATTCTGGCCCTCTGTATAAGCTTCGGTTTCTCTAAACCAAGCAGAGAAGAGCCATCTGAATCCCGAGAATAATTTTTTAATTAATAATACATATTACCTGTTCGAACAGCGTAATATAAAGATGTAGTTTTCTTATTTTGAGACCTTAGTGATTATGCCCAGATTTTTAATGTAAAATTTGGGCTAATCCTTTTTAGTTCAATTTGAAATCTAATGATTCATTGCCTTATCGCGCAATTTTTGCAAGAACGGAGATGCGAAGATAAAATTAGTCAAGGTCTCGTTGTCAGAATTCAAGACCTGTGTTTTGTCCCCCTCCCACTCTAACAAGCCTTGAGATAAGAAAACAATATGCTCTCCAATTTCCATCACAGAATTCATATCGTGGGTATTCAGGATAGTGGTCATATTATTCTCTCTGGTGATATCCTTGATAAGTTCATCAATGAGAATTGATGTTTTCGGATCCAAGCCGGAGTTAGGCTCATCACAAAACAAATATTTTGGTTTTAATACAATGGACCTGGCAATACCTATTCTTTTCTGCATCCCTCCACTGGTTTCGGAAGGATATTTATTATTTACCCCTGACAGATTCACCCTTTCAAGAACTTCATTCACCCGCATTTTCTTTTCCTTCAAAGTCTCGTTGGTAAACATGTCTAAAGGGAATCGGATATTTTCCTCCACCGTCATACTATCGAAGAGCGCAGAGCCTTGAAAAAGCATTCCGACCTGTTTTCTGATTTCCTTCAGTTCGTACTTGTTGAGTTTGGTGACATCTACATCATGATAGAGCACTTTGCCCTGATTGGGTTGAAAAAGACCCACCAAAATCTTCAAAAGTACAGTTTTTCCGGCACCGGAACTTCCAATGATGAGATTTGTTTTGCCTTCATAGAAGTTGGTAGTAACTCCTTTGAGCACCTCATTTTCACCGAAGCTTTTATGTATATCGATTGCTTTAATCATGATAATTATTTCGTTAATATGACTGCCAAAATGTAATCAGCCAAAAGTATCAGAATGTCACTATAAACCACAGCTTGCGTACTCGCAATTCCCAACTCTACCGATCCACCTTTCACAGTATAACCTTTGTAGGCAGAGACTGAAATTAAAATGAAAGCAAAAACTACTGATTTCACAAACATCATGAAAACATTATAGGGAAGGAAAAATGATCTGATTCCAAGAACATAATCCGCATGGGATACTGCGCCGGGCAGTACACTGGCCAGATATCCTCCTAGAATAGCCACAAAAGCCGCAATCGCTACCAGCATCGGTATTACCACCAATCCCGCTACTATTTTGGGAGTTATTAGGTAATTTGCAGTGTTCACACCCATTATTTCCATGGCATCGATATGTTCTTTCTGTCGCATACCGCCTATTTCAGAGGCAATATTAGAACCCACCTTACCGGCTAGCACCAATGCTGTAATCGTAGGTGCCAATTCTATGATTGAAATATCGCGGACAATATACCCAATGTAATACATAGGAATAAGGTTACCACTCAGCTGATAAGCAAACTGTACAGCTGTCACGGCACCTATAAACACCGAAATCAAAGCTACTATTACCAAAGAGCCCACCCCAATGCTATCCATTTGTCGGACAATCTCCTTCCAATACATCTTGACACTCTCAGGTCGCGCCGCTGCCCTCTTTAATAAAATTAAATAACTACCCAGATGATAAAATATCTTCACATTAATTCACTTTATATGGATGAGTAACTACTCAGGTACGATCAATTTCTATCTAAAAATGTTTATTTTCCGTGATACTTCGTCTCTTTTCGT
>CALCSX010000414.1 GCA_937894165.1 uncultured Saprospiraceae bacterium
TTGAATTTATTAGAATAATTAATCCTAATTAGTGTTAAAATACCTACTAAATACATAAACTCAAATATTGCGGTCTGGATGCAATTTTATGATCGAAATTAGGTTCAAGTAACGCAGTAATTGGGCTTTTCTTGCAGAGACTTATTAAGTTTCGGAACTCACGTGTGAGCTGTCCATAGGGCACCACGGCTGAGTGGTGGTCATGACGGAATGCAATGGAGGCAGGACGGAACCCCGGTGGGGAGCGACCCTGACGCCAGGAAGGGGCACACCCAAAATAAGCAATAAATCTCAAGTGCTTTCAAAAAAAATTATAGTACTTTGCAGTCTTAAAACTATAAAATGACCAAGGAACTATATTTATTATTGGGCAGTAATTTGGGAGAGAAATTGAAGAATTTAGATACTGCCTTAGCTGCTATCAATGCTCAAATAGGAAAAGTAGAGAGCTCCTCGTCGCTATATGAAACGGAACCATGGGGCGAAATCCCAACCGAAACTTTTATCAACCAAATGTTGAAAGTGAATACGAAGTTGAGTCCACAACAAGTGATGGAGAAAATCATCTCTATAGAAGAAAGTATGGGACGAACGCGGGAAAAAAAATGGGAAAACAGAATAATTGATATCGATATTATATTTTATGGAAAGGAAATTATTAGTTCACAAAGTCTCCAGATCCCCCACCCTCAGTTTGAAAAAAGAAATTTTGCCATACTACCCATGATGGAATTAGCTCCGGATTTTGTGCATCCTAGTTTAAATCTAAGTATTGAAGAAATTTATCTCAGTTCTAAAGATGAAGGGGAAGTAATGTTAATGGATGATGAAGAGTAATTATCAATATATCTGTATAGAGGGAAATCTGGGCGCAGGGAAAACATCACTGTGTAAAAGGGCTGCTGAAGATCTCAATGGTGATTTGATTCTGGAACAATTTTCTGAGAATCCTTTTCTCCCCCTCTTCTATCAAGATGCTGAAAGATATGCTTTGACAGTGGAGCTTTTCTTTATGACAGAGAGGTATAAACAACTTCAACATCATTCGAATAACAGGGATATGTTCAAGAATTTTGTGCTGTCCGATTATATATTTCATAAGACCTACCTCTTCGCAAACAATAATCTCACGGCAGAAGAAATGAGACTATTCAAGACGCTCTTTAAAATACTGCAGCATTCAGCTCCGGTGCCGGAATTGTTAATTTTTTTAGACAGGCCGGTAGAAGTATTGCTGGAAAATATTAAGAAAAGAAACAGGGTATATGAATTGCAAATAACTGAGGATTATCTGATGGGTGTACAAAGGGCTTATCAAGAATATCTGCATTCCGTTCATGATTTCCCAAGGATTATACTTCAATTGGAGGATAAGGATTTTGTGAATGATGATCAAGTTTACCAAGAAATCTTAGCATATATAGGTGGGGAATTCGAGAATAAGTTGATCGAGATCAAATTATGAAGTTTTCATCCTTTAAAAAGCCCTATTAATCTAAAATTTTAACATAATTGAGGCAGGCTTGCGTATCTTTGTAGAAAGAATAGCTTAGGATTTGACCAATATAATGGTAAACTTCTAATGTGAAATTTTAGAACTATTTATCTACAAAAAAAATATATGAAAGATTTCTTAAAATTTTTGTTGGCTTCATGTCTTGGAATGTTTCTGGCAATGGGATTGTTAATCCTTGCCGGTGTTATTACAATTACCAGTATTAGTAAAAGCTTTACTGATAAAAAAGTAAGTACAGAAGAAGGTGTGTTGACCTTAAAATTGCCGACAATCATTCCGGAACTAAGCAATAATGCGAATGTATTCAGCTTTTCACAAGATGAAGTCATAGGAATACATGATATCATACGGTCTATAGAATATGCTAAAACAGACGATAAAATCAAAGGGATAGTATTCGAGCCAGAATGGAATTCACTTTCGATGGCCAAAGCGACATTATTGAGAGATGCACTTGTGGATTTCAAGACCTCAGGTAAATTTGTATATGCACACAGCGATATTTATGCTAAAAATGCCTATTATATTGCTAGTGTTGCCGACACCATAGCACTGCATCCAATGGGAGCTGTGGAAGTGAATGGTTATGGTACTTCGATATTGTTTTTTACGGATTTCCTAAAGAATATCGGTATCGAAATGGAAATATTCAGCGTGGGCAAATTTAAAAGCGCTGTAGAGCCTTTCAAATTGGACAAAATGTCGCCTGAAAACAGGGTTCAATTAAAAGCTTATTTAGAAGATTTATATGAAATATATTTGAATGATATATCTACATCAAGAAATATTTCCGTCGCTGAGCTTCGCAAAATATCCAATGAGCAATTGGTAAGAAATGCTACCACTGCCCAAGAATATAAAATAGTGGATGTTATTACACAGCCTGATGAATTCGATCAAATGGTAAAAAGAGCCTTGGATTTAGAGGAGGACAAAGATATCAAGTCAAATTCTATCGAGGACTATTTTGCCTCCAACAAATCTAAAATCAGTCCTTTCAAATCAGGTGCGGATAGAATCGCTATCGTATACGCAGAAGGAGAAATACATGATATGAGTGAAAATCCGGGTGTGATTTATCCCTCACTTTATATTGAAGCCTTTGACAAAATCCTAGATGATGACAAAATCAAAGCAGTCGTATTGCGGGTAAACTCTCCGGGTGGCTCTGCGCTGGCTTCGGATAAAATATTATTTTCATTGAAAAGAATTCAAGACAAGGGTATTCCGGTGGTAGCAAGTTACGGTGATTATGCGGCTTCGGGAGGATACTATATTTCTTGCTTTGCGGACAGCATCGTAGCGCAGGCAAATACCTTGACGGGTTCCATCGGAGTCTTTGGAATGATCCCTGATATGTCGGAATTGGCTCAGGACAAGTTAAAATTCTCAGTTGATACCGTAAAAACATCGGAGTTTGCTGTCGGTTTCAGCCCATTGACAGGTTTTTCTGAAGGTGAAAAGAGAATTATTCAGTCCAATGTTGAGAATACCTATGACAGATTCCTTAGTCTGGTGTCACAAGGTCGAAATATTTCCAAGGATAGCGTTGACGCCATCGGTCAAGGAAGAATCTGGAGCGGAACGGATGCTTTAAGAATTGGATTGGTAGATAAAATTGGCACCCTAGATGATGCTATAGCGATGGCGGCGAGGATGGCAAATATCGAAGATTATAGAACGAAAGATTATCCTAATATCAAAGATCCACTTACTCGTCTAATCGAATCGCTCACAAAAGATTCCGGTGTGGATGTCAGCGAAAAAGTAAAAGATAAGACCATTAGTTTATTTATCAATGATTATGAGAATATAAAACAAATGGTTACCAGTAAGAGTCCTTACGCTAGAATTCCATTTATTCTAGTGGACTAAAAAATATTACTTTCGAGTAAAGTGACTAAGGTATAGACTTTAAAATATTTTTAAGAAGCGTTCATTTTTCAAAAAAATGAGCGCTTCTTAAATTTAAGGTTTAGGGGACTCCTTGTATTTATTAGGGTTTTGAACATGTGCCCTAAAATCTCTGTTTTAAGATAGAATTCATATTTTTTAATATTTAAAACCGAAAGCTATGTTAAGTTTTGTCATAGGAGCGTTAATTATTGCATTTATCGCGGGTATTTTAGGATTTACAGGAATAGCGAAAGGATTAGCAGCTATAGCTAAGGTTGTTTTCTATATCTTTCTGATCATTTTTACTATCACATTAATAATAGGACTGATCGACGGTTTCTAAACTCCTCAAGTTTTTAATTACTGAAAATTCTATAGCATCTTACCAATTGCAAAAAACGAAATTGCAGCTAAGAGGTATATCCTATTGTTCTTTATCAAATATGTTTCTATTAATTGATAAAGATTAATATAGGTGTCCTCCTCTTTTTCTTTACGAATTCGACTTTCGATCTTTTGTATTGGCTTCCGGCCAATTCGAGTTTCATGAGAAACTCCTGTGGCTCTTCTAATAGTTAGGCTGATATTTTCTGTGCTGTTCATGGGTATAATTTTTACGTTATTACTAATTATACTCAAATATAGAAGGTATCGTGCAGTAGGTGTGCACGGTAAAATATTTCCGGATAATTCTCCACAGAATACAAGCTAAAATTTTAAAATCATATTTCCACATAAATTCTAGAAAGGGATATTATCTTTAGTTTTATAAGGGAGGAAAACAAAATTTTCAACTATAATTCAATAATTTACTAAAATGAAATATATCTTTTTAATCGTTATTTCATTTTCCTTCTACTCTTGTGGGTCAAAATGTGTTAAAAGTTGGACATTTCAAGTGCCTTTCAATCTTGAAAACGAACAAGACACTTATAAAGTAAATGATACTATTTGGATATCCTCCTACTTGGATCACAAACTTACTGATGCATTAACCGGTGAAAAAAGTGAATATCCTGATTTTGGTAAGCACGAAATGATGGTTGGAATCGCAGAACTGGATGGGACAGGAGTTCGATATGCCCATGAAAAAATAGTACTCATTCCAATAAAGGGTAATTATTTTTTCCAAACATTTTCTGGTGACATCATTATTGGTAATCCTGGATTATACACTATAAATTATGAAAATAATCCACCTAATTATGAAGCAAAATTTGGGATTGTTTTAAAAGAATCAGGTATTTTCATAATTCAAGTTGGAAATTTGTCTTGGACAATTAATGAAGATACGGTTGAAATAAGTGAATGCAAAGATTATCTGGCAGGTTTCGAAGTCAAATTTACAAATGATTCAGATTTTAATTTTGAGCTATATGATTCTTTTCCTAAACCTGATATTTATCCGGAAGATAAATTTGAATATGTTAACTCTGGACTTTTCACTTTCACCGTGGAAGAATAGAAATGAAAATTATTAGTTTAATTATAACAAGTTATGAAAACTAGATAAATACTTTATTAAAGGTAAAGTCATAATTTATCTCTCTTCAAATATTATTATTTCATGAAATATATTTTAATTCTTTTTGTTTCATTTTCCTTCTACTCTTGTGGGTCAAAATGTGTTAAAAGTTGGACTTTTGAGATACCATTTAATATAGAAAATGAACATGACTCCTATAATGTCAATGATACTATTTGGATATCCTCCTACCTTGATCACGAACTTACTGATGCATTAACCGGTGAAAAAAGTGAATTCCCGGATTTCGGTAAACATCAAATGGGAATAACAATGGTAGAACTGGATGGTACAAATGCGATATACTCAATTGAAAAAATTATATTTTTACCAATTAAAGGTAATTACGATTTCCTTACATTTCATAGTGAGCAAGTACTAGGAAATGCAGGTGTATATGCAATAAATTTTGAAGAAAATTATCCAAAATATGAAGCCAAATTTGGTATGGTTCTAAAAGAACCAGGTATATTTTTTATTCAGGTTTCTAGTATTGCATGGACAATAAATGAAGATCAAGTAGCAATCAGTGAATGCAAAGATTATCTGGCAGGATTCGATGTCAAATTTTCTAATGACTCCGATTTAAATTTTGATATATTCAGTCCTTTAACAAAGCCGGACTTTTACCCTACCGAAAAGGAGGAATATGTGAAAGAAGGATTTTTTACGTTTAGGGTTGAGGAATAATAAATAAAAAAAATGTTTTTACCAAACAAAGTATCCGCTCGGTAAAAAACATCGTATTTTAGAATTTTAAAAACTACTCCTTATTCCTCAGTAGTCTCGTAGTATTTCATCTGCATTCGGGATTGCACGCTCTTAGGGATAGCTCGTCGAATGAAGGTAGTCACCTTATTCATTGCACCGGGGATGTAAACACGTTCTTCGTTCATCAATGCTTCATAGCCTCCTTTGGCAACTTCCTCCGGACTCATCATCATTTTTTCCTTGTTACGATAGACTGTTGTGTCCTCCATATCTGCCCGTGAGAAGAAATCAGTCTCAGTCGGTCCAGGACAGAGGCAAGTGATGGTAACCGGACTTTCCATCCTTTCCAATTCTGTGCTTAACGCCTCGGACAAGGAAACTACAAAAGCCTTGGAGGCATGATACACGGCGAGGAGTGGGCCGGGCTGAAATCCCGCTATAGAACCCAAATTCAAAATCTTACCTTCCCTTCGTGCCACCATCTCCTTCAGATAATAATGTGTAAGTTCAGTTAAAGCCAGGATGTTTAAGTGGATGATTTCATTGTATTTTTCAAATGAAATATCTGTAAAATAGCCATGCTGACCGATACCGGCATCATTGACCAGTATATTTACAGTTTTATTCAGAGATTTAACATAGGTGACAACCTTTTCAGAAGCGCCCATTTCAGCTAAATCGACATCTTTTATGAATACTTGTACATCATATTGTTCGACGATGTCATCTTTCAATTCTTGTAACGTATCAATGTGTTTGGCAATACCAACAATATCGTAATTGTTCTTAGCGAATTCGAAGGCCAAAGCTTTGCCTATCCCGCTGGATGCCCCGGTTATCAAAACAGTTTTCTGTGACTTATTCATAATTTTTAATTTAGTAGAAAATTTTATTATTGAAAACCTCATTTTCAATATATTTATCAATACTTG
The DNA here is from genome assembly GCA_937894165.1 of uncultured Saprospiraceae bacterium. GTDB lineage: Bacteria > Bacteroidota > Bacteroidia > Chitinophagales > Saprospiraceae > CALCSX01. The sequence continues at coordinate 6,581 of CALCSX010000414.1, forward strand.
CTAAATTAAGAGGAATATCCCGCAAAGATTATCGCAATACAAAGTCAGAATGACTTGAAAGCTTAATCATTGAAAAACTTAATATAGAAATTGGACTTTGTAAGTAATCTGAGGAATTGGAAAACTTTTTAAAGACTTTTAAGTGAGTTGACTTCGATTTATTTTACCTTAAAATCAATACTGATAGTACCACATTGCCTATCTACAGCACTCCCGGTAAATTTAAATCTTTTCGCATTGCTTACAGCGATGTTTCTCAAATCTGAATCTGTGGTGGTGGAACCTGACTGTGTATATTCTGCGGAAATCACATCTCCATCGCCGTTAACACAGACTTTGACAACTACTCTTCCCGTCTTTTGGGATCTATCTTCTATTTTGGGTGCATAGGAAACTCCTCTTCCATCCAAACCACCTCCTATCACTCCTCTCCCACTTGTGGTTCCTTCTAAGGCCTTAGCTGTAGGGTCGCCGGTAGGATCTCCTTGATTGCCTGAATCGGCATTCTCACCTTTACCTTTCCCGAAAAGATTGCCAAACTGACTCTTGGCATCTTCATATTTCTTTTCTTCTGCTTCAGCAGCTTGTCTCTTAGCCTCTGCAGCCCTCTTTTGCTCACGCTCGGCATCAGCTTTCCGGGCAGCAGCTTCATTCTCTTTCGTTATTCTGGCAATATTGGGATCTTCTGAAGTTCTCACTTCTCTGGGAGTAGTAGCCTGAACCGGACTAGCTTGAATTTCTCTCGGCTTAGCTTTTTCTTGAACGGGCTCGCTTGTCGGTTGTGTCTCCTCCTCGATATATTCATCTTGTTGCGTCAAAGGGACATCATTGCCTCCTCCTGAGCTGCTACTTCCAAAACTAACCAAAAGACCCTCCCTCTCAGGTGGCGGGTCAGGGTAGGACAACATAGGTAATAATATAATGAGAAAAAAAAGCAAAAGATAAATCAAAGAAGCTATATAACCTCTTCTCTTATCTTCAGCCCTTTCTTTTTCTTCTGCGACCTGTTTTTCCATCTCTACTATCTATTCCCTACTTAATTTTTATTACCTCAATTAGAATTGTTCATCTTTAATTAGAACGAAAAAACAATTACTATATTAACTCTATACTTAAAACTTCAAATACTAATCTGTCGGCTCTGTAGCAAGAATTGCGTTGATCTTTAATTTATTCGCCAAATCCATGATGTTAACAACATATTCTATCGGAGTCTTTGCACTAGCCAATATTGTCAAAGTTGGCTTTTCATCAGAAGCTTGCTCCTTGATTTGTGCTCTTACATTCCGCTCAATTGAGGATAAACTCATAGCTGTAGTTCCAAAATAATAGGTACCATCCTCAGTTATTGATACGGATATAGATTGAGGTGCTACTGTTTTGGAATTTGAACTAGGTAACTTCAGATTCAATGCATTCTGAGAAACCAATGTAGATGTCAACATGAAAAATATGAGCAGAAGGAAGATAATATCCGTCATTGACGCCATACTAAACTCTGCACTTGTTTTATTTCTTTTCTTAATAGCCATACTAAATGGATTTAAATCGTTTTAAAAATGGTCTACAATCCGGGTTCTTGCAATAAATCCATGAATTCAATAGTGGATCTCTCCATTTTGAAAACTACATTTTCTATTTTCGCTACTAATAAGTTGTAGGCAATAAAAGAAAATATACCAACTACCAGTCCAACTGCTGTCGTAATTAAGGCTTGATAAATACCACCTGCCATTACATCCGGGGATACATTCGCCTCAGTTGCCATTTTGTAAAATGATATAATCATACCCGTTACAGTTCCAAGAAATCCAATCATTGGAGCAGCACCGGCAATACTTGCAAGTGTAGAAAGACCCTTTTCAAGTTTGTATAATTCTAAGTTTCCTACGTTTTCGATAGCTGCATCGATATCGTTAAGGGGTTTTCCGATTCTCTGAATACCCTTCTCTACCATTCTTGCTACAGGGGTATTATTTGTCTGACAAAGCGCTTTTGCAGAAGGAATATTTCCCGACTGGACATTGGCTCTGATATTATTCATAAATCCATCATCGACTTTGCTGGCTCGCTGAATAGTATAATACCTTTCGACGAATATATAAACACTGATGATTGACAAAATCAGCAATATACTTACGATGATAACCCCTAAAGGTCCTCCTGAAGTAATTAAACTTAATAAACTCTGCGTAGCAGCTTCATTTTCAGCTCCGTTTTCAAGATCCGGAGTAGCTTGTAGTAAGATGAACAAGTTAAGCATTTTTGTGATTTGGTTTTGTGATTTGATTAAATATTAGTGAAAACGACATGTCGTCGAATAAATTATCTGACAAATATACATTATATTATTTTATAATTTAAAATTAAGGCTCCAAATAAAAAATACTTAATAATTATTTATATATTTAGACTCAAACAATATGATATTTTCATTTGTTTCCAAGTTCCATGTAGTAAGGATGGTATAGTATCAGATCTTTCCTAAGGAAAATTTTGATCTTCATTATCTGAAATATCATTATTCAGACTTTTACCATCCACTTTTAATGTAAATTGATAGTATCATATTTCAATTTATTTCTTAACCAAATTATTAGAATTACTTATAGATGAGAAGAATTAAAAAAGTTGCTGTTCTCGGTTCCGGCATTATGGGTTCCGGTATTGCCTGTCACTTGGCCAATGTGGGAATTGATGTACTATTGTTAGATATCCTTCCCCGCGATGTTGACGAGCAAGCTTTAAAGAATAAAACTGTCAGAAATAGTGTAGCTGAAACAGCCTTAGCCAATACTATAAAAAGTAAGCCTGCTCCACTTTACAAAAATGAACTGGCAAGGCACATTACAGTAGGAAATTTCGATGATGATATGGCTAAAATCAAAGATTACGATTGGGTAATTGAGGTTGTCATTGAAAGATTGGACATTAAAAAATCTATCTTTGAAAAGGTGGACAATTATAGAAAAGCTGGATCCCTGGTAAGTTCCAATACTTCAGGAATCCCTATACATATGATGTCTGAAGGGAGAAGTGAAGATTTCAAAAAACATTTTTGCGGAACACACTTTTTCAATCCACCAAGATATCTAGAACTTCTGGAAATTATTCCCACTACTGATACTTCTGACGAAGTGGTATCTTTTTTCATGGAATTTGGTAGGAAAATTTTAGGAAAAAATACTGTTCTTGCTAAGGACACTCCGGCTTTCATCGGCAATAGAATTGGGGTGTATGCTATGGCCAAAATTTTCGAATTGACGAAAAACCTTGGACTCAGCATTGAAGAAGCAGATAAATTAACAGGTCCTGCACTATCGCGACCCAACACCGGGACCTTCCGATTGGGAGATTTGGTAGGTTTGGATACCGCTATCAAGGTGATTGAAGGCATTAGAGATAATTGTCCGGACGATAAGCAAGCACAAGCCCTTGAAATACCTGCATATTTGAATTTCCTTTCAGAAAATAAATTTTATGGAAACAAATCGGGTCAGGGTTTCTACAAAAAAACTGACGAAAAGGATGAAAAAGGTAAATCTATCATTCTAGGCCTAGATTTGGACACACACGAGTACCGCCCGCAGCCAAAATCAGACTTGAAAAGTCTCTCTACGAGCAAACAAATAGAAGATCCGGCTAAGCGAATTGCGGCCTTATTCGATGTTGAGGACAAGGGTGGACAATTAATAAAAGAATCGTTGGCAGCCCTTTTTGCCTACGCTTCACAGCGGGTTCCGGAAATAGCAAATCAATATTATAGTATAGATAATGCCTTGAAAGCAGGTTTTGCCTGGGATTATGGACCATTTGAATACTGGGATACAATAGGAATGGAAAAAGGTGTTCAAGCAGCCGAGGATTTAGGATTTGATATAGCTCCTTGGGTTAAAGACATGATTTCGCAAGGCAATAAATCCTTCTACATTTCTGAAAATGGTCGTCGAAAGTATTATAACTTAGATAAAAAAACTTACGAGACTATTCCGGGAACTGAAAACATCATAGTCCTCGATAACTACCGTGACAAGGAGCCGGTTTTCAAAAACAGTGAAATCATATTGCATGACATTGGTGATGGTGTACTCAATCTCGAATTCACCTCCAAGATGAATGCCATTGGAGAAGGAATTCTCACCGGCATCAATGAAAGTATAAAAATCGCGGAGGAAGGTGAATGGAAGGGAATGGTGATTGGAAACAATTCCAAAAATTTTACGGTGGGAGCTAATTTAATGCTCATCGCTATGTTAGCATTTGAGCAGGAGTTCGATCAGTTAAATATGGCAGTCAAACTATTTCAGGATACTTCCATGAATATCAGATATTCAAAAGTTCCTGTGGTAATTGCTACCCAAGGCTATGTTTTTGGTGGCGGATGTGAATTTTTAATGCATGCCAATGCGGGTGTAATTTCAGCGGAGAGTTATATCGGACTCGTTGAGGTTGGAGTGGGTCTGATTCCCGGCGGCGGAGGGACAAAAGAATTTGCAGTGAGAGCAAGTGATGCTTTTCATAAGAATGGTGATGTTGAAATACCTACCCTCATTGATAAATTTAAGACAATAGCTATGGCGGAGGTGGCCACTTCAGGTCCACAAGCCTTCGACAGAGGATATTTGAACTCAAAAGACACCATAGTTGTAAGCAAATCTATGGCAATAGCAGAGGCAAAAGCTAAAGTTTTGGAGATGGCAGATGATTTCGTGGCACCGAGTAGACGTTCTGATGTCAGGGTATTGGGTCGTCAGGGACTTTCAGCATTATATTTGGCAGCCAATGAGCTAAAACTGGGCAAATATGCCAGTGAGCACGATATAAAAATTGCTCAGAAGGTGGCATTTGTACTTTGCGGGGGCGATTTGACCTCTCCTCAGGAAGTAACAGAACAATATTTGCTGGATATTGAAAGGGAGGCATTTCTGAGTCTATGTGGCGAGCAAAAAACACTGCAGAGAATTCAGCATATGCTGGAAAAAGGTAAACCGTTAAGAAATTAAAAAAAGAAAAAAATGGAAGCATATATAATAAAAGGGCTGAGAACTGCCGTAGGAAAAGCAAAAAAAGGGGGATTTCGATTTACCCGATCCGATGATTTAGCTGTACAGGTGATCAAGGAGTTGGTGGCTTCAATACCGGGTTTGAAACCTGAAGAGATAGACGATGTTATTGTGGGTTGTGCTAATCCTGAGGGAGAGCAAGGCCTACAAATAGGTCGTCAAATAGCCTTAAGAGCTTTGGGTCAGGATGTGCCCGGCATGACTGTGAACAGGTATTGTGCCTCAGGATTAGAAACCATTGGGATAGCAACAGCAAAAATAAAAAGTGGCATGGGACACTGTTACATTGCGGGAGGGGCTGAGAGCATGAGTTTAATTCCGATGACAGGGTACAAATTGGCACCTTCCTATGATGTTGCCAGTACCACACCAGATTATTTGGTGAGTATGGGCTTGACGGCAGAGGCAGTTGCGAATAAGTATAACATTTCGAGAGAAGATCAGGATAAATTTTCTGCAAGATCGCATGAGCGGGCTGCGAAGGCATTGGAGGAGGGATATTTTCAGGAGTCAATTTTACCAATTGATGTAGAGGAAGTATATTTCGAAGACGGTAAAAAGCAGAGCAGGAAATGGACTGTGAGTGAAGATGAAGGAGTGCGCGCAGACACAAGCGTGGAGGTTTTGGGCAAATTGCGCCCGGCTTTTGCTGTAGGTGGTTCTGTAACCGCAGGTAATTCATCGCAGACATCTGATGGAGCTGCTTTTGTTGTGGTGATGAGCGGAGAAATGGTGGAGAGGTTGGGTTTAAAGCCTATTGCCAGATTAATTAACTACACATCGGCGGGGGTTGATCCACTACATATGGGAATAGGCCCGGTGGCGGCTATTCCGAAGGCTTTAAAATTGGCTAATATGGAATTGGATCAAATCGATCTGATAGAGTTGAATGAGGCATTTGCAGCGCAGGCATTAGCGGTGGTCAACGAGGCAGGCTTGGATATTGAGAAGGTAAATGTGAATGGCGGGGCGATCGCTTTAGGGCATCCTCTGGGCTGTACGGGTGCAAAGTTGACTATTCAGCTTATCGACGAGCTGAAGCGCAGGAATAAGAAGTATGGCATCGTTACGGCTTGTGTTGGCGGCGGGCAAGGAATTGCGGGGATAATAGAGGTGTTGTAGAACGAATTTTATATGAATCAGAGGTGACGATTTTTTTCGTCACCTCTTTACTTTTTAACAAGATTGAAAATTTATAGAGCTTAAAAAATATGATTTTAGTTATTTCCCCGGCAAAAACCCTAGATTATACCACCACCGATTATGAAAAGTCCACTGAAGCCAGGCTTTTAGATTATAGTGATAAATTAATCAAAGTACTAGAGAAAAAATCAGTAAAGCAACTACAGAAATTGATGGACATCAGTGAGGAACTGGCTATTTTGAATGCTGAGAGATATCAAAGTTATGAGCGACCATTTCACGAACATCTTTCCAAGCAAGCGATATTAGCTTTTAAAGGGGACGTTTACATTGGTTTGGAAGCCGAAAATTTTGAAGAAGAAGATTTTCAATTTGCGCAGGATCACTTGAGAATATTGTCGGGATTGTATGGTGTTCTTAGACCTCTCGATGAAATGTTTCCCTACCGTCTTGAAATGGGTACGGGATTAAAAGTCGGGCGTAAGAAAAATCTATACGAATTTTGGGGAGATAAAATAACGGATTTACTAAATGAAGATATTAAGAATTCAGATAGCAAGTATCTTATCAATCTGGCTTCAATTGAATATTTTAAATCCGTAAATAAGAAAAAAATAAAGGCAAAAATTATCAATGTTCATTTTCAGGAGGATCGCAATGGCAAATTAAAGACAATATCTTTTAATGCTAAAAAAGCGCGAGGAGGTATGGCGAGGCAAATTATCCTAGAGAAAATCATAGCGCCTGAACTTATAAAGGAATTGGTAGTTGATGACTATCGTTTTAAGTCCGAAATCTCAACAGAGTCTGAATTTTTCTTTACTAAATAATTTTTAAAAAATTAAGGTTGAGACAGCAACAAATAGGTATATGCAATATAAAGCAGTAAGAATACAATTCCCTCCCATCGTTCCAATTGCCTACCTTTTCCTGTAAACAAAAATACAAACAAAAGTATCCCGGCCACCATATTTAGAAGTATATCCGGTTGCGAGCCACTGAACACTTCTATAGGATTGACAATAGCGGAGATTCCAAGGATAAAGAATATATTGAAAATATTGGATCCGACCACATTTCCTATAGCGATATCAACATTCCCTTTCCTTACTGCTACCAAGGAAGTGGCTAACTCAGGTAAAGAAGTACCGATGGATATAATGGTAAGTCCAATGACTCTTTCGGACCAACCCCATGACTCTGCTAAGGAAACGCCACTTTGGACGATAAATCTGCCACCGATAACCAAGCCAGCAAGTCCTAATATTAAAAATAATATACTTTTAATAGGCGTATAAGTAGGGATATCAACTTCCTCATCCGATTTATCGGTTTGAGAAATATTTACATTATAGGCAAGAAAGATGCAGAAAAATAATAATAGAAGAAAGCCCTCAGCTTTAGAAATTATACTTTGAGTATCTTTATCAATGAAAATATCATTAGCGATAATAAAAACTGTAATAGCAGCTAATAAATTTAATGGGATTTCAGACCAGGTCGTATTCCTTTTTACTTTGAGTGGTTTGATAATTGCCACCACACCTAAAATAAAAAGAACATTAAATAAATTACTCCCAAGTACATTCCCTAACACCATTCCGCTACTTTTCTCAATAGAGGAATAAATATTAACTACTAATTCGGGTGCAGATGTACCAAATGCCACTATCGTCAATCCTATCACCATGGGAGAAATACCAAATTTCCTAGCCAATGCTGAAGCAGAATCAACTAAAAAATTGGCGCCGAAAATCAACAAAATAAAACCTACAATTAATATAATTATGTCCATGTCGAGATTTAAAATTTCAAGCAAGTTAATTTAAAATCGAGGAATATTTTAAAAAATTTTATTTGATACAAATATCTTTAACCAAGTATTTACTAAGAAACTAAAAATTTAAGAAATTTTTTCTACCAATTGAGTCTTTCGTAGAATAGTTTTATTTCTGTTAAGTAGTCCTCAGAAAACTCCACCTTTTATTTCGTTTACAAATGGTAACATAGTCCTAATCCAAAGAAACTTTGGCAGCGGAAGCTTCTATTTTATTTGAACACATTTGAACAAAAACTGAAAGAAAATAAGTTATATATTTATACCATTGATGTAATAAGTAAAGCACAACTTCACATCCGGCCCTTAATCTAAAACAATATTGTTTTGATCAAGGGCTTTTTTTATTAGAGTCTTATAATAGATTAATTAGAATTTAAGTTTCTTTTTCAGAGGGCTTCAGAATTGTGAATATATTGATCGAGATAAGAATATTTTTCCTCCATCCACTGAAGATCATTTACACCAAATATATTTCTATTTATTTTTAAAAAATAGAATATTAAAAGATCCATATTATTACTGTTAAAAGCATTCCATGATAAAATTAACAGGGAGGCATGATAGGCTTTTTCAAAAAAGAAAATTTTAGGTTTTTGCCTCTTACTTATATCAATGGAATCTTCTAAAGGGAAAATCAGTTTCTCATCTTTATACTGCCAAATCAATCTACATATCGTATTTATAAAAATATATTTAAAGGCTTGACTTTCGATATTATTGAATTCCGTCTCCCATTCAATAGGAGTATCAAACAGTATGAAATCCCACGTTAAAAATCGACCTAAAAGAGATGGATAAATATACATTTCACTTTTAAGTATTGATCTTTTTAAATCTAAAAATCTCTGCTGTGCACCTTGAACGTTTTTATTATTGATCTCAATTTGACAAATCATAAGCTCTTTAAACAACTTCAATTCCAATAATTCCTTAGGATCAAGTCTTTGAACCCATTTTCCAAAAAAACCATCCAACTCCCCTTCATCAACAAAGTATCGCAAGAGTATGCATTGTAATAATCTTGAATCAGAAATATTATCTTCAATTAAATTAATGAGCCATTGATTGCCAACTTTTGATTCAAAGTAAAGAGCTTCTAAACAAGTCGCCCATTTCTCAAATGCACTAACATCAGAATAAGAAAAGGGAATAGAAAAAATTCTCCGAAGTATGGTGCTTTCTTTAACACGAATCAGGTTATTAATTATTTCCTTCACCTTAAGGGTACCTTCTGGATCATTACCTTGAAGATCGAAAATAAAGTCTAAAGCGTTATCTTTAATTAAATTGTCTACTTCCTTAAACACCAAGAGTCTGTGATTGAAATTATTTATTTCCAAATTTTCAACATGCCGTTTAAAAGCGGCCCAATTATCGAACTGGATAGCCTTGGCTAAGCTGTCTAAAGAAAATTTAGAAGCAGTCGCTTTAGAAGATACAAGACCAAAAATCCTTCTGATTGTACTTATACTAAGAGCAATTCCGGCACCATTGAGCTTTTCTTGCAATATTTTACAATCACTAAAATCAATGATCTCAATATCATATTGTTCTTTGATATAACGTTTGAGCCATATCTCTTCTATATTTCCAATTTCAACAGGTGCGGGCATAGTAATAGTTTATCTTAGTTATTCCACTAAAAACAAAGCTTACTCTAATCTTGTCATGTTCCTACTAGTAGTGTAAAATTTCACTACAATGGATTGGGAGGTACTTGTGGGCTTAACAAGAAATAATTATAACTACATACCCACTATTTTTAACGCATTTTATACATATCAAAAACGTTGCCAATTTTTTTTCTTTATTTTACTACCTCTTAAAATATTTAGTACAATTTCATATATAAACCACATTTACAAGGACTTAAATTTAAAAAAAAAGCCCGCCTAAATTAGACGAGCTGTTAAAGTATTTTCAATAAATGAAATTATCAGTTATACTTTATAATTTAATGAACTTATGTGCTGCAGCGCCATCTTTATTATAGACCTTAATAAGATACATACCCGGAGCCATTGAGGATACATTTAACTCAGTAGCAATACTGGATATAATTCTGGAATCTATCACTTTTCCACTTCCCAAATCTGTAATATCTAAATGTACTGTTGAAGTATTTAATTCAGGTATCACCATTGATACTAAGCCTTGCGCTGAAGGGTTTGGAAATATTTGCAAACCTACAAAGCCCGGATCCTCAAATACAAGAGAATTTGGATCACAGGCCTCTTCCTGTAACTCGAAAGAACCTATATCTCTACCCTCTCCAAATATTTCCATACCTGTCTGATCAGTTCCACTAATTTCCGGATCTCCTGCATCAACAGCAGGACTTGCACAATCAATAGCATGCGTCATTGTGGTTCCACCATTATCAGCTAAAGGTTCTAGCATTGCGTCTTTGAAATTATCAATTGTACCAACCACATCTGTAAATTGAGCATTAAATATGCCAAATTCATCAAAACTAATTAAATTATACCCCATCGAGGTAATAGTTCCCTGACTCACACCCAATTCTACTCCAGTTGTCGCTTCATTGGATCCCACAATAGTATTTCTTAAAGCTACATCCATCGACATAGAATCAGCGTAAATACCTCCCCCGGCATTCATTGCAGTATTGAAAGCAATGGTTGAAGAAGTAATATTCATTTCATCACCATTATTGTAAACTCCACCCCCATTGTAGGCAGAATTACCGCTTATAGTAGATAAAGACAAATTAATTGTAGCACCCGGAATATTGTGAATTCCACCTCCTCCGGCATTTTCACCGCTCGCAATATTTCCTGCAATAGTTGTATTAATGATATTAATAACTCCACCATTATTAAATACGCCACCCCCACCATCGTTGGCTTCAGTACCTTCAGCAATATTGTCCACAACAGTAGTTTCAGTAACATTCATCACTCCCGATCCATTCCAAAATCCTCCACCTTCTCTAGCAGCAATATTCCCCATAAAAATTGAATTCTCTATATCCATATCGCCGGGACCGGTAATGTGAATTCCACCACCATTTCCGGGAGCCGGACCGGTAAGGTTTTCGAAAAATTCAACATTTCTTACTATTACCATAGTTCCCGCACCGGAATTATCCTCAATTCCTCCTCCTGCACGCGAGGCACTGTTAAAGTTGATTTCGGCAGCTTCGACCGTTAATGTTGCTCCCGCATCGTTCAATATTCCACCACCGCTTCCGGCTGCTCCGTTTGCAATGTTGTTAGTGATTGTAATATTTCTTACGATAAGTGTTCCGGCTTGATTATACAATCCACCTCCACCATCGGTTGCTAAATCCCCGGCTGCTGTATTTCCATCAATCAACATATCTTCCACAATCATTTCTCCTGATCCATTCCATAAACCACCTCCTTGCTTTGAAGCAAAATTATTTATAGCCATACCCCCGGTGATTGTAGCATTTCCGGGTCCTGTGATGTGTAATCCACCACCATTACCGGGTGATGATTCAGTTCTATTTTCTGATAATGTTACGTCAATAAGAATCAACATAGTAGAATCTCCGGAGAAGTCCTCAATTCCTCCACCCGCTCTAGATGCAAAATTTCCTGTAATAACTGCATTTTCAACTGTTAATGTACTTCCGGCATCATTCAATATTCCACCGCCACTTCCCAATTCAATGTTTTCTTTGACTGTATAATCATAGGTTAACGGGTCTATGTCAGGTACGGTCAAAAC
>CALCSX010000415.1 GCA_937894165.1 uncultured Saprospiraceae bacterium
ACCCTTATGAAAAATACATTTCCAAGATTATTACCCAACTGCCGGAAAGTGATGCACAACTTTGGAAAGAGAAACAAATCTATATTGCCTTGGGAAATGCCTTGATAGTGGCCGCACTCCTGAGAGTTGATTCCTGCGCAATGGAAGGTTTCGTCAAAGAAGATTACGATGAAATATTAAACTTAAAGAATTCAGGTCTAAAAAGCTGTGTAGCACTGGCGCTAGGATATAGGCATGAGGAAGATCCGACTCAGCACTTGGCTAAAATTCGACGGGAAGAAAATAAAATGGTGCTTGTTCTAAAAGATTAAATATCTTCCCCACTCAAGATTTTTATCCATAAAAATCCTGATTTCTTGAGTGTTTATCGTGGAATAGGAAAATTTCATTGTCCATGTTTTTGACTTTATCGCATTCTAAAAATATTATTCAACAGTAAGCAATATACCGGATAATTTATATATGTAATTAACTGAAAATGTTATAATTTATCATGTTTAATCTTAATTAAACTTAATATTTTTCAACCTTAAGTTTAATTATGTCGTTTATTAAATAGTGCCTGCAAGAAAACCTCTTATAAAATGTCTCTGATAAGAAAAGTCCAAGGACATGACTTTCGAAGTATTATAACCCAAGGCGTTTATAGGAGATAACAGCTGATTCAAATACGAGATTAACGCAGTAATTGGACTTTTCTTGTAGTGACTATATATTCAATTATTTAATAATTAAATCAAAGCATGATGAAGTACTCAATTTTTACATTTGCGTTTATTTTACTAGGGTTAAATACACTGATAGCTCAAAAATCTGTCAACATTCTTGTGGGCTTGAACGCCACAAACCTCGAGTATGAATCAGATATGGCCTTTTTAGAGGACAAAGCTCACCTTGGCTGGCATGCTGGCGTAAGTTTGAGATTTGGTGATAGGGCTTATATTCAACCGGGTCTTATGTTTTATTCCTCAAATTTGGGTTTTGGAGACAAAAATTCTACTATTGAAGAGGTTACAGAAAATCGAAGTGTGAATTATTTAAAAATTCCGCTTTCTATTGGAATCGACGCATTGAGAGTCGATTGGGTGACTTTAAGAGCGTATGTAGGGGCTACAGGAAATACAATACTGAGCGTAGAAGAAAACTTACTAGTGAGTAAAGATGATTTTAATGATTTTCATATTAATGGTTTGCTTGGGGTAGGGGCTGACTTTGGTCCTTTGACGGTCGATTTTTCCTTTGAACCGGGTATTACTAAAGTATTCGAAAATATTGATAATTCGAGAGCTAATGTTTTTAGCTTATCTGCCGGATTTGCTTTTTAAAGGTTTTTGGTGAACTATGATAGCGAGGAGGTAATAATTAGGAAATTATTGCCTCCTTTTTATTTAATGTCGAAATGTCTCAACATAATAACTTCTTGGGGAGTAAGCTCCCTGAACCAGCCTCTTTTAAGATTCTTCTTACTCAAGCCTGCATAATAAATCCGGTCAAGTTTAATGACCTGATATCCGAGATGTTCGAAAATCCTCCGTACTATTCGATTTCTCCCTATGTGAATTTTAATAATTATTTCGTGACCTAGCCCATCTTTTAAATGGAGTCCATCTACCGGTGCCAGCCCATCTTCGAGCTGGAGACCTTTTTTGATAGCATTAAAATCAGCTTCGGTGATTTGTTTATCCAATGTTACTTGATAGATTTTTTCTACCATATAACTCGGGTGAGATAATTTCTTAGCCAAATCTCCATCATTGGTAAGCAGTAGTAAACCCGTAGTGTCTCGATCCAACCTTCCTACAGGATATATTCGCTCATTAATTTTCTTTTCAATTATTTCCATAACCGTTTTTCTACCCTTTTCGTCACTCAGTGTAGTAATGGTATTCTTCGGTTTATTCATCAAAATATAGACCTTCTTCGATTCTAGCTTCACTAATTTGCCTTCGTAAGTTACCTTGTCAGTTTTCTCAACTTCATGACCCGGATTTGTAATGACTTCACCGTTTACCGCCACTTTGCCCTCTTTGACATATTCAGCACTTTTTCGACGAGAATCTATACCACAATGGGCGATATATTTATTTAAACGCATAGGGAATTCCGGTCGGGAATCAACAATGATCTCCGGCTTCGGTTTATGAATGTTGCGCTCTGGTTTGTTAAAATGTTTTTTCATTAAAATATTAAATTTTTGAAGCTGAGCCCCGTATCTTTACAAATCCACAAAAAAGTCATCATCCTCATTCATCTTACTGGATTTCTTAATGATAGTATCATTCATATCATTAAAGTTAAAATCTCCACCTCCGAATAAAGACTCATCTTCATTAAAACTATGCTCCTCGAATCGACCTAAATCTGCTATAAACTTCAGAAAAACAGTTTTTAGCTCTCCATTTCTATGCTTGGCAATGATATATTCTGTTACACCTTTCAATGGCCGACCCTCATCATCTTGCGTAAAGCCATAATATTCAGGTCTGTAGATAAATGAAACAATGTCCGCATCCTGCTCTATGGCTCCCGATTCCCGCAAATCCGAAAGTTGAGGTCTTTTATCCGTAGAACTTCTGGTCTCTACAGCTCGGCTCAGCTGCGAAAGTGCTATCACAGGAACCTGCAACTCCTTAGCCATGCCCTTCAATCCTCGAGAAATATTCGAGATCTCTTGTACCCTGTTGGCACTATTGCCGGAATCTGCTCCACCTCCCGTCATCAACTGTAAATAATCCACTATCACGAGCTGGATATCATGTTGTTTCTTCAACCTCCTGCACTTGGCCCTCATCTCGAATATATTGATACCGGCAGTATCGTCAATAAATATTTTCAATTTAGATAGTTTCTCCACGCCCGCAGATAATTGCTGCCACTCGTGCGGCTCTAACTGACCCGTTCTAAATTTATTGGAGTTCAATTCCGCCTCCATACTTAACAAACGTTGCGTTATCTGAATATCCGACATCTCCAATGAAAAAAAGGCTACCGGTTTGCCATAAAATGCAGCATTTCTCGTCAAATTCAAAGTGAATGCCGTCTTTCCCATAGAAGGTCGAGCCGCAACAATAATTAAATCCGATGATTGCCAGCCGGAAGTCACTTTATCCAGAGATTTAAACCCCGAAGGCACGCCAATCAAGCCATCCTCCCGTTGCGACATCGCCTCAATCTGCTTTTGTGTGTCCACGAGCAACTTATCGATGGGTTGCATCCCACGATTCATATTGGTCTGGGTGATATCGAATAAATTTTGCTCAGCCGAATCAAGAAGATCGAAAACGTCCACGGTATCATCGAAAGAGTCTTTAATCACCTTTGTACTCACATGAATCAGTTCGCGTTGAATATGTTTCTGAGACAAAATTCGGGCGTGATATTCAATATTCGCGGCTGAAGCCACTTTGTTGGTTAGGTCAACTAGATAATTCGTTCCCCCGATTTCTTCCAAGGTTCCCGCAAGTTTCAGTTGCTCATTCACTGTTAGCAAGTCGATAGGCCTTTGCTTATCAAACAACTTTAACATCGCTTCGTAAATTTTCTGATGCGATGACAGGTAAAAAGTTTTCGCACTAATGATCTCCAAAACGATAGAAAGCGCATCTTTATCAAGCATAATGGCGCCCAAAACAGCACATTCCAATTCCACTGCTTGCGGCATCACCTTCCCATAGGTCAGCCCCTCCATATCCGCATTTTCGTTTTTCAAACGCTTGAGATAGGTATTATTTTCACTTTTTTGTTTTGGATATTTTTCTTCCATCTGACTGCTCACAATTTTCCCAATAAGGTGTACAAAGATACAATTTTTTGCCGACCATTTAGAAATTGATTATTTTTTTGATCTAGGGCGTGCCCCCGCCTGTGATGATACATAATTTAAGTTACCAGGCGGGGTCAGTCCCCTTCGAAGTACCGTCTTCCTTCGCATTCGCTTCAGAAGACCAGGCTTAATCAGCCTGTTCTACGGGCACTTCACGCAGGAGAATTAATCAAATCTGTTCAAAATAATCGAAACTTTTACCCTGCTGACTTCAAGAGATCCTGCACTCGCATGAGATTTTCTTTTTGCAATTCTATTTCCTGATTTTTCGACTCGAGGGTTTTTTCATTTTCTATGATATCCTGCTCCGCTTTATTTATCCTTTCTTTATAATTCTCAATGTCTCTAGCCAACTTTTCATTAGCTTTCTGAACTTTATCTCTATCATTTTCGAGCGTTTTTAATGCTTTATTTTCTTCCGTAATTTGATTTTCTACCATAGTTTTATAGACATTTTTCTCGAAAACCATCAACATATTCCTTAAAGTCTCGAAATCTTCCGGGTGGGCTTGAGAGCTGATATAAGCTCCTCCGAGATCGACCCAAACGGTAAGGGAAGAGCGGGTTTTGGTAACATCATCTATTTTACTGTAAAAATCAACTGTATTGCCTCTATTCAATCCGGGCACTCTCGCATCATCGATAAAGTATTCCTTTGTCTTGCGATCTCTGCTTACTTTGCCATAGGTTTTGATGAAATCTTCCCATAGCTTTGTTATCTCCTTATTGCTTAATCCTTCGAATTCAATTGTAAACCCATTCTTCATTCCCGCACTCATTGAAGCAGGAAACTCTCTCAAACTGAAATTGTCGATTGAATAGGGTTGTATTTGACTTTGCCCAATAGCTATAAATACAAAATTTGTGAGGAGAACAATCAATAATTTCATAATCAATATTTTTATATTTTTAAAATTAATATTTTTAGGCAGTTTAATATTTAGTCCTTCCCATAAAATTTTACAAATTTGCTGAAATTTGCAAATCTAAATACACTTTGGTAGATATAAATCTGTCTTTCATCCAAAAGTATTATAGATTATCGTAAAACTTTACAATCTAGGTTAAAAATTAATATATATTTATCTTTGCGTAATTACTCAGGTTGATGATTTCAAAAGATAAAATAAACATTTTTAAATTGATACTGATCCTAACTGAATAGTTAAATCATAGCTTATAAAAATAAATTTCAGCGAATATATGCAAGATTATGTAATACAAATTAAGGGACTTAGTAAAAATTATGGCACCTTCAAGGCTGTAAATGAAGTAAGTTTTGATGTTCCAAGAGGTTGTATTTTCGGACTTCTAGGACCTAATGGAGCAGGCAAGACTTCACTTATTCGAATGATTACTACCATTACTCAACCGGATAGTGGTGAAATTATTTTCAATGGCAAGCCTTTACAGGAAAGAGATACTGACCTGATGGGATATTTGCCTGAAGAGAGAGGTTTGTACAAGAAGATGAATGTCTACGATCAGCTTATTTTTCTGGCTCGATTGAAAGGAATGTCCAAAACAGACGCTAAAAATAAAGTCAATGAATGGCTGAATAAAATGGAGATTTCTGATTGGAGATCCAAGCTGATTCAGGAGCTTTCGAAAGGTATGCAACAGAAAATTCAATTTATTGCTGCGGTCATCAACAACCCTGTTTTCTTGATTTTAGATGAGCCATTTTCAGGCCTGGATCCTATTAATTCCAGTCTGATAAGAAACGAAATAATGGAACTGCATGACAAAGGCACTACTATTATTCTTTCCACCCATAGGATGGAGCAAGTGGAAGAGTTCTGCGAGAGAATAGTTCTGATCAATCAAGGGCGAAATGTTTTGAATGGTGAGGTAAGCGAACTTAGAAATCGATTTAAAGAGAATGTTTTTGATTTTACCTTTGTGGAATTACCATCTCAGACAGACCTTGAAAGTTATAACGTGATACATTCTACAGCTAATAATGTACGACTGGGGCTTGACAATCTCAGGGAAGCGAATATTTTTATGAAAAATATGATTGAAAAGGGCTATGTTATTTCATACATGGATGAAGTTTTACCATCTATGAATGAAATTTTTATTAAACAAGTTAAAAAAGGGTAGAAGATGTTTAGCAGAAATACATGGATCGTTTTTAGTAGAGAGTATTGGACCAGAGTAAAGAAAAAATCCTTCTTATTGACTACTTTTCTCACGCCTTTAGCATTGGTATTATTCATTGTAGTCGTGTCAATGATAATGAGTTACAGAGGTGGTGATATGCTTACTGTTGGAGTGGTGGATCAAAGTGGAGGGATAGCCAATTACTTAGAAGACAATAGTTATTTGACTTTTGAAACCAAGAATTGGACCCTGGAAGAGGCCTCTGAGGCTTCTAAATCGGGAGATTATAGTGGTGTAGTGGTCATTCCGGCAGTGGAGGATTTTGAATTCGAGAGATTGAGCATCAGATATCTTTCAGATGGCAAGTTGGACCTTGAAGGTACTTCCGAAATAGAAAATCAAATCAAAGAAGCAGCCCGACAGTTTAAGATTGAAAATCTGAATCTTGACATGTCGAAGGTAGAACTTTTGAATACACGTGTGTCTTTACAACCGGAGAAAATAACTAAATTGGACGATGACGAAAAGAGTCAAAGTACCTTGACGACATATATTGCGTCGGGAATTGGTGTAGTGATGGGAGTATTAATGTATTTTGTTGTTTTCTTTAATGGTACCAGAGTGATGCAAAGTGTAATGGAGGAGAAAACGAACAGAATTGTCGAAGTAATGATATCTAGTGTAAGACCTTTTCAGTTAATGATGGGGAAAATTCTAGGTGTAGGATTGGTAGGTTTGACACAGTTTTTTCTTTGGATAGTTTTAATACCCATTATATTTTTGATAGCGCAACCTTTTTTAGGACTAGACACGCAAGAATTAGCTAATCAAAATATGCCCAGTGATCAGGAAATGCAGGCTATGCGCGATATGACAGATGGTGTGGACATCAATTTGATTTTAAGTGAATTAATGGGGCTCAACTGGTGGATGATTATCCCTTTATTCATTCTATATTTCTTATTGGGATATGTACTTTATGCGACACTTTTCGCTGCGGTTGGCTCGGCTATAGGAGATGACATTCAAGAAGGACAATCATTGACCATACCCATTACTATTCCTGTCATAGTAGCCTTTTATATAATGATTTCTACTATTCGCTCACCCAATAGCAATCTGGCTATTTGGTCTTCTATCTTTCCGCTCTTTTCACCTATTGTCATGCCCGCGCGCTTGGCATACGATCCACCTTTTTGGCAGTTGGCATCCTCCATTATTTTATTGATTGGATGTGTATTTCTGATGGTATGGATCTCAGCGAAGATCTATAGAGTGGGAATATTGATGTACGGTAAAAAAGCCAGTTTCAAAGAAATTTTCAAATGGGTTACGTATAAAAATTAAAAAGATATAATACTTAAAAAAAATGGGGGTAAATTTTACCCCCATTTTTTTTCTCCAAATTTAAGCTTTCATTACATATCGTAACTAATCCTTAATTTAGACGACGAAGGGTGCGATTGGCAGGTAAGAATATATCCATCTGCTATCTCCTGTTCATTTAAAGCTAAGCTGGAATCCATAACTACCTCACCTTCAATAATTTTCGCCATACAAGTTGAACATGCTCCGGCCATGCAGGAATAGGGTGCGTCATAACCTAACTCATCCAATTTCGCCAGAATAGTTTGAGAATTATGCATCATAAACTCAATATTTTCACCTTGTAATTGCACTTCAACCAAACTATCTCCCGGTTTGACTTCCATAGCGGTAGTTTTATCAACTACAGTAGTGAAATACTCCTCATGGATGTATTTATTTTCAACCCCGCGCTTGCTGAGATAATTTTTCGAAAAATTGATGATTTCTCCGGGACCACATAAGAAAAAATGTGCCTCTTCATTCTCTTGCGGATGTTTTACCATGAATTTTCGTATGATTTCAGCATTGATTCTTCCTTCAAAGAAATCTTTTTTCTTGAACATGCTAAATACACCCGATGATTTTTCTTGACTATAACAGAAATCGACTTCGAATTGTCCTTGGTACTTCTCTTGCATGCTGTTTAACTCATCGAGAAAAATTACTTCTTCTTTATTCCTGTTTCCATACAAAAGAAATATTTGGGATAATGGTTCCTGCTCTAATGCTTCTTTAATCAATGATATGATAGGAGTGATGCCGCTTCCTGCGCATATGCAATAATGAGATCTTCTCAAGGAAGGATCAAATTTAAGTGTAAACCGACCTTCAGGAGTGCCTACTTTTATACTATCACCTTCTTTGTAGGAGTCCAATAATTTGTTAGTAAAAATACCATTGGTAACTCTTTTAACTGTTACTTTTGGCCCCATCTCACCGGGGGAACTGGACATGCTGTAGGCTCTTCTTACATTCTTGCCATCAACATTGATTTCAAGTGTAAGATATTGACCTGCTTTATAGGTAAATGACTCTTTTAATTCATCGGGGATACTAAACAGATAGCTTTTGGCATTTTCTGTTTCTTTAATAATTTTATGAATTTTTAATTCGTGAAAATCCAAGATCTAATATTTTAGGTGAAATAATCGGTAAAACTAATTAAAATTCTTCTCTCATCTTTTAATCTTAGTCTACTATAAGGTTAAAACACGGATAATTAATGCGACTCCAAATGCGACCAAGGCAAAACCAATAATTTTTTGGACAATATTCAATCTTTTATAGGTCATAATATTCCGAAGCTTCTTAGCACTATATATTTTCAATAAATCCAGCACCACAATAGTTCCTATAATCCCGGAATAAAATAAATAGGCACCATCTTGATGCATTTCGGAATTCACGACCAATGTACTTGTCACGCCCAACCAGAATATTACTGTGAAAGGATTGAAAGTATTTATACTGAATCCTTTAAGGAACAATTTTCCGTAGCTGGCTGTCCTGACATATTCCGTTATTGGCTTCTGACGGGATTTTTTCATTAAAGTTCCAATGCCGAAACTGATGAGAACTATGCCGCCTCCTAATCCTAATACATGTGCAAAGTATGGTGCCTCACTAATGTGTAGAATATGATTCATGGCATAATAACTGAAAAGGATAAATAGGATATCTGAAACCCATTCACCCACACCTACCATTAATCCTGCCCTAAAGCCCTCCTGAATACCTGTTTGTACGAGCAAAAACAATATTGGCCCCGCCATAAAGCTCAGTGTCAAGCCAATGAATAAACCTTGTAAAAATAAATCCATTAGTTTGTACTATTTCTTATTATAAAAGATTTCCATTCGTTAATTCGATCACCTTTTAAAACACGAGGAAATTTATTTTGCCCTCCCGTACTTGATTTATTTTGTAACCAATTAAAGAATAAATCTGTATTTACTTTTTTTACATAGACATTCCTTAATAAGTTCCCTTCCCTTTCTGTAGCATAATCATCATTTGTTTTCTTCAACTCCTCGTCAAGATGCTCGGCTAAAATTTTCTCATCAATGTCGGTGTCGGTACCTAAATACCATTGATGGGCAAAATAACCATCTTCAGAAACACCATGGACGGTGAATTCCTTGATTAAAATGTTGAACCTGTTTTGAAGATTAATAATGGCTTGGTTCATATTGTCCACCGACAAATGTTCTCCACAAAGACTTAAAAAATGTTTTGTTCTTCCGGTAATTATGATTTCTTTCTTCTCTAAGTCGGTGAATTTAATCGTGTCTCCAATTAGATATCGCCAAGCCCCGGCGCAAGTACTCAGTACTAATGCATAATTTTCATTTTCTACAACTTCACCAATATGAAGAGCCTTCGCATTAGGATATATATTGCCCTCATCATCGAAATTCTTATCATTAAAGGCTACAAATTCGAAAAAGATATTATTATTTAGTAACATGACCATGGATTTGGTATTGGGCCGATTTTGAAAGGCTATAAACCCTTCCGATGCTAAATAACTATCGAGAAATGTGATGGGTTTTGAACATAATTTTTGAAAAGAATCTCGGTATGGATCCAAGGCGACACCACCGTTAACGAATATTTTTAAGTTGGGCCATAATTCATGAATATCATCGATTTTGTGATATTCCATGATGGATTCTACTGTTAATTGAACCCAAGAGGCCACTCCGGACACAAAGCCAACATCCCAATTTTTTGATTCTTTACATATTTCATGCAGGCGCTCTTTCCAATCCTTTATTTTTGCGATTTCTCCCCCCGGTTTGTAGTAGCCTTTAATCCAAAATGGTGGATTTTTGGCATTTATCCCGGATAAGTCACCTGTGAAGTATCCTCTTTGTTCATTCAACTGGCTACTGCTGCCAATCAACAACATATGTCGTGTAAAAAGATGTGCAGGAATATTATGATTTTTTAAAGAGAAAAACATTTTTAATGCTGCCCTCCGCATTGATTTTGTCATAATATCCGTTACAGGAATATACTTTGTGGTAGCATTGGAAGTGCCCGAACTTAGGGCAAAATGTTTTACTT
This sequence comes from uncultured Saprospiraceae bacterium, assembly GCA_937894165.1. Classification (GTDB taxonomy): domain Bacteria; phylum Bacteroidota; class Bacteroidia; order Chitinophagales; family Saprospiraceae; genus CALCSX01. Next base: position 10,367 of record CALCSX010000415.1, read on the forward strand.
GTCCCGGCCAGGTAATATTAGGTTGAGGGATTAATAAACTGTGCCACCATTTCTCAAAGATTTTTTCATAAGTGAATATTGGAACTGATTCCTGATAGGCTTGTATGAGTTTTGGAGCATTTAAGATTGAGTTAAAATTATAATGTATTCCGAATTCGGTATTTTGTGCCTTTAAGAGCAATCTTTCTAATTCGAGTTTTTGATACTCCTCGGCCGGAAGCTTTATAAATCCGCCGAGAGAACTCAATTGATTGGCTTTATTAATAATTTTAGACGCTAATTTCATAAAGAAAAAATTTTAGGAATAGAGCGAAACCAGAATTTTCCTTGCTGATGCATTGTTTCTAAATTCACCTAAATAAATTCCTTGCCATATTCCTAATGCCAATTTATGATCAATAATTGGAATATTCAAACTTACACCAATAAGAGATGATTTAATGTGAGCCGGCATATCATCCGGTCCCTCCTCAGTGTGCTTAATGCCGTTGAGATTTTCGGGAGCTAATCGGTCAAAAAATAATTGAAAATCATGTAAAACATTTTTATCGGAGTTCTCATTGAGACAAATTCCGGCGGAGGTGTGTTGTAAAAACAAATTTAGCATCCCGGATTCCGGTAAGTTACTGAGATTCTGCAAGATTTCCTCTGTTATTAGGTGAAATCCGCGTTTCTTTGCACTTAAATAAACCAACTTTTGAATCATTTTAATAAATAATAAATATATTATAAAATGCAAAAATACCATCATTTACATGAAATAATTCAATCCAGACGATCTATTTTTCCTCAATTCTACAATGATGAGGCTGTAACAGAGGAGGAACTCAACATAATATTTGATGCTGCAAGATATGCTCCAACACATAAACTTACCCAACCTTGGAGATTTACTATATATTTAAAAAACACTTTTCCGAAGTTTATAAAGGCACTTGAACAGGCAATGATAGATCAGAACATGTTAGATGTGTCTCAAAAATTATCGAGAGTGACATCTAAGCTTGAAAAATCTCAAGCGCTGGCACTTGTCGGTACCCATTTGGATCCTGTAGCCCGATTACCTCATTGGGAGGAAGTAGCTGCAACGGCCATGGCTGTTCAGAATGTTTGGCTTTTGGCGAGCCAGTTAAATATCGGAACTTATTGGAGCAGCCCTGCATTTTTGACAGAATCCGGTATTGATTTGGGTCATTCCGGCGAAGTTCAGTGTTTGGGCTTAATGTACTTTGGTAAATATGATAAGCATCTTGAATTGCCGGACAGACTTAGAAAGGAGGTGGGTGACTATACTGTTATAATAAAATAACTATGGAAATCACATAAATTTTAAGATGATAAATATTAAAATTTTCTAATATATCTAAATTATTGATCCTAATATAATAATTACATGGAGATTTTTGCTATTGTTAATAGGTAGTTAATTTTTTAAGGATATTTATTTATCTTTGCAACTGTTATAATTAATTAAGCAGTTGATCAACTGTTTTAAATTTTTAAATCAATTTTAATAATGAAAACTACCATTTTTAACAAGAATTTAATACTTCTCTCATTTTTTACTTTCCTTGCTCTTTTCAGTTTTATGACTTCTTGCGATAACGTATCTGCAGAAGACAGCACTAAACTACCAATTGAAGGTGATTGGGATGGAAACTTGGCATACAAATGGGGGCAGATATTATTACAAGCAACTGCTAATGATACCGAAAAATTTAATCCTCGGCCAACCGTTACATCTCGATTTTTGGGATTGATTACAACAGCAATGTACGATGCGTGGTCGAGATATGATTCAACCCATCAAGCTGTATATCTTAATGAAGTAGACCGAAGACCAATGTCGGAAATGACCTTGGAAAATAAACAAATTGCTATAAGTTATGCAGCTTATAGGGCTGCCAACGAATATTTTTATTCAGATACAATACTATTTCGTGAGTTTATGGTAGAATTAGGTTACGATCCTGACGATGACAGTCTTGATCCGACAAGTCCGTCCGGAATAGGAAATTTGGCTGCTAAGACAGTTATTGACAGCAGACGAAAAGATGGATCAAACCAATATGGTGATATGAATGAAAGTGGTGAGATTTATTTTAATTATGTAAACTATAAGCCGGTTAATGATGTCACAAACAATGTTGATATCAATAAATGGCAGCCGAAATATTTTCTTAATGATAAAGGTGAGCAATATCTAATTAATTGTCTTACTCCATTTTGGCAAAATGTCGACCCTTTATTATTAGACAGTGCTTCACAATTTCGCTCCCCGCCACCGCCTTTGTATGGAACAGAACAACTAGAAGCTGAAGTAAAAGAGGTTGTTGAAATGCAGCAGAATTTGACAGATGAAGAAAGAGCTCTTGTAGAGTTTATGCGCGATGGTCCTAAATCCGTTCAGCAGGCAGGTCACTGGTTGCAATTTGCACAGGTAGTTTCAGAAAGAGATAAACATACATTAGATCAGGACTTAATCATGTATTTCTTGGTAGAAGCAGTAGCAATGGATGGTTTTATTGCTTGCTGGGATACTAAAATGCATTACGATTATGCACGTCCATTTGCCCTAGTTCATAAATATTACGAAGGGAAAAAAATTAAAGCTTGGGGAGGTCCCAATAAAGGTATTGTAGAAATGGATGGCTCTGAATGGATTCCTTATTCTCCTTACAACTTCTTATGCCCACCTTTCCCTGCTTACGTTTCCGGACACTCAACCATAAGTGGTGGCTGTGCGGAAATTCTTAAATTATTCAAAGGGGATGACCATTTTGGATTCAGTGTTAAGCTAGTACCCGGAATTTTAACAGAACCAGAAAGTGTAGGGGACACTGTGGAGTTAGAATTTCCAACATTTACAGAAACTGCAGAGATGGCGGGTGTTTCAAGGGTTTTAGGTGGATATCATATTCAAGTAGATAATGTCGAAGGGTTGACATTGGGTAGAAAGGTTGCTCATCACGTTTGGGCAAGATATCAGGAGCTGAAGTCACCTGAGTGATTGCTTTAATTGATTAATTGAATCTTGTTAAGGAACTTGATATTTAGCAAAAAAAGAGTTAAAATCTTATTGCAAGGTTTTAACTCTTTGTGCTAATAATAACATTTCAATGAAGCAAGCCAATAAGTTGCCCCCTAATTTATTTATCCAACTAGTTGAAATCACTTAATATTAACAGTATTAAAAGACTAGACTCTATGTCTTTGAATCATTCCTAAACTATCAATAACTATTTTTATTTTTGTAAAAAATAAACTAATTTGAAAAAATCATCAAAATCTAAATTATTTTTTCTGCTTAATCTGAGAGGTTTAGTAATGATACTAATAATATCCATTATTGGATGCAACTCTTCTACTGAATTTAAGAGACTCCCCGGACAGTCCAATGCATTGAAAGATGAAACCAGTCCATATTTATTAAAACATAAGGATAATCCAGTCGATTGGTATGCATGGAATGATGAAACCTTAGCCAAAGCAAAACGAGATAATAAGCTTTTGATCATTAGTATTGGCTATGCTTCTTGTCATTGGTGTCATGTGATGGAACGTGAATCTTTTATGGATGAAGAAATTGCTAAAATAATGAATGAGCATTTCATCAATATCAAAGTAGATAGGGAGGAGCGACCTGATGTAGATCAGATTTACATGAATGCACTTCAACTATTGACAGGATCCGGCGGCTGGCCTTTGAATGCATTTGCTACTTCTGAAGGAAAGCCTTTCTTTGCTACAACCTATCTCGAACCGACCAAATGGAAAGATTTATTAGAGAAGGTCATTCAAATGAAAGAAGAAAACTTTGATGATATTACTAATGGTGCCGAACAAATCACGGCCGGAATCTCAGAAACCGAACCTTTAAAATCTTTAAGTATCCCGAAAGAATATCCTGAAAGCCTTCTATATAAAATAAATAATAAACTTAACAGTGAATTAGATGGTGAGTATGGTGGATTTGATTTCACTCCAAAGTTTTTTTATGCACCTGCTTTAAAATATCTATTAGAGCAAAGTGTACACTTACAAAATACTGAAGTTCAGCAAAATGTACAAAAATCTCTTATAAATATTTGGAAAGGAGGAATCTACGATCATCTTGGTGGAGGTTTTGCTCGTTATGCCGTCGACAAAAAGTGGAATATCCCCCATTTCGAAAAAATGTTATATGATAATGCTCAATTAATTTCGGTATATTCAAAAGCTTACAAAGTTAATCCTGAGCCCATCTTTAAAGAAATTGTCGCCAATTCTATCCAATTTGTTCTTAATGAACTTAAAGCGATGGAGGGTGGCTATTTTTCTTCCATAGATGCTGAAAGCGAAGGCAAAGAAGGGACCTTTTATATTTGGGAATATGAAGAGTTGAAAAAGAATATTTCCGATGCGGAATTTAAATCCTTAGCTGAAGTTTTAGATATTAAATCTGAGGGAAATTGGGAGAGCGGTAAAAATATTCTTTTTACGAATCGTGATTTAGGAGATGAACTTTTGAAACGGAAGTATCTTGAATTAAAGCCCACATTGACATCCCTTCATAAACTTCGTAATAAGAAGATTAAACCCAAAATAGACGATAAAATTTTGACCTCATGGAACGCTTTATTTATTTCGGGCTTAGTAGATGCGAGCTTGGCTTTTCAGGAAGATAAATATCTCGAAATGGCTCTCGATCTGGGAGCATTTCTTGAGTCGAATATGATAAATGAGTCCGGAGATTTATTGCGAATATCTAAAGGTGATTTTAAAATTGAGGGCTTTTTGGATGATTATAGTTATTTGATACGAGCTTATATTGATCTTTATCAAGCAAGCTTTGATGAAAAGTGGCTATTGAAGGCCAAAGAATTACAACAGAAGTCAATTGATAAATTTTTCGACTCCTCGAAAGGAATGTTTTATTATTCCGGTGAACAAGGGGATGGTTTAATAGTGCGAAGATTTGAGATACCGGATAATGTAATGCCTTCACCAAATGCAATCACAGCCCAAAACCTCTTGATATTAGGTGATTTGTACGAACTTGATGAATGGATGAACATGGCTAAACAAATGCTCGCCAATATATCCGAAGAATTAGGTGAAGGTGGTCCATTTATGGCCAGCTGGGCGCAAGTGTATTCTTATCTTTCATTGGGAATAAAAGAAATTATAATCATCGGTCCTGAGGCTAGAGAATTTAAAAATGAAATCCAATCTCATTTAATTCCCAATGCAGTTTTCTTGGGTGGAAATAGTGAGGGTAGTCTTCCATTACTGGAGTCAAAATTAGTTGACGATGTAACTATGATTTATGTCTGTGAGAATAGAATGTGCAAGCTGCCTGTGACTTCGGTGGAAGCTGCATTAGATCAAATCAAGTCAAATTAGATCATTTAATATAAAACTAATACTTATGGAGTGATATATTTCATTTCATTTTTGGCAAAATTCTAAAAATGCGTTACTTTTGCCCTTTCTTTTCAAAACAGATTAATTTTTTCAGTTTATAATTTATTAATTTTTTTACAAATTTTTACAAGATTTGGACAAGAATTTTATGAATACTTAGAAGGGTAGATGATCTACGCCTGAAGAAAATTTAAAGAAAAGCTAATTCAAAATGTAGATTACCTTTCTTGTTTTCCTGTATCTTTCTATTTTTGCCCAGCAATTTTAAAATCAAAATAATACTATGGATTCACTAATGATTTATTTGCCGATAGTTATGGCAGTTATTGGTCTACTTTTCATGATGGTTAAAAGATCATGGGTGTTAAAGCAAGATCCGGGTGATGGAAAAATGAAAGAAATTTCTGATTATATCTACGAAGGAGCTCTTGCTTTCTTGAAAGCCGAGTATAGATTATTGACATTTTTTGTAATTGGGGCAAGTATTTTGTTGGCAGGGATTTCATTTATTGTACCAACAACACATATTTTGATTGTAGTTGCTTTTATTTTCGGAGCAATTTTCTCAGCTTATGCAGGGAATATCGGTATGAAAATAGCGACAAAAACGAATGTTAGGACTACCCAAGCTGCTCGAACCAGTCTTCCGGATGCTTTGAAAGTGTCATTTGGAGGTGGTACTGTTATGGGATTGGGTGTAGCCGGTTTAGCGGTATTAGGCCTTACTGCATTTTTTATAGTATTTTTTCACTTCTTCATGGGTGGTGAATGGACAAATACCCAGCAAATGACGATAGTGTTAGAAACATTGGCAGGATTTTCATTAGGAGCTGAGTCTATTGCGCTTTTTGCAAGAGTTGGTGGTGGAATTTATACCAAAGCAGCAGATGTGGGAGCCGATTTAGTAGGAAAAGTAGAAGCGGGTATTCCGGAAGATGATCCTCGTAACCCGGCGACCATTGCTGACAATGTTGGCGATAATGTCGGGGACGTAGCCGGTATGGGAGCTGACTTATTTGGATCTTATGTAGCAACAGTTTTGGCGGCTATGGTATTAGGAAATTATGTGATCCTTGACATGGGAGGAAATATCGTGAATGAAGGTTTTGGAGGAATCGGGCCTATACTATTACCTATGGCAATAGCCGGTTTTGGAATTTTATTTTCCATCATCGGAACGATGTTAGTAAAGATTAAAGATAATAGTGCGAGGGAGAAAGAAGTTCAAAGTGCTCTTAATCTGGGTAACTGGGTCTCGATAATTTTGACGGCTATTTCTTGCTATTTTTTAGTAGCTTATATGTTGCCGGAGACAATGAAAATGAATTTCTTCGGTGAAGGGATCAAAGAAATTTCTTCTATGAGAGTATTTTATGCTACAATAATTGGACTTATAGTGGGTGGAGTTATTTCATCCGTGACTGAATATTACACAGGTTTGGGTACTAAACCGGTCCTAGCCATCGTGCAAAAATCCTCTACTGGAGCCGGTACTAATGTAATTGCAGGATTGGCTACAGGGATGATTTCAACCTTTCCAACAGTTCTAATCTTTGCAGCGGCTATCTGGGGCTCATATGCGTTTGCAGGTTTTTATGGTGTTGCATTAGCGGCTTCTGCCATGATGGCGACAACAGCTATGCAGTTGGCTATTGATGCTTTTGGACCTATTTCAGATAATGCAGGTGGTATCGCTGAAATGAGTGAGCTTCCTAAAGAAGTGCGTACAAGAACAGATATTTTAGATTCAGTAGGTAATACGACAGCGGCAACAGGAAAAGGATTCGCTATTGCCTCTGCGGCCCTTACTTCTTTAGCACTATTTGCTGCCTATGTAACGTTTACAGGGATAGATGGAATTAATATATTTAAGGCGCCTGTTTTGGCGATGTTGTTTGTAGGGGGAATGATACCTGTTGTTTTTTCAGCTTTAGCTATGAATTCAGTGGGCAAGGCGGCAATGGACATGGTTTATGAGGTGAGAAGACAATTTAAAGAAATACCTGGCATTATGGAAGGTACAGGTAAGCCTGAATATGGCAAATGTGTGGAAATCTCCACAAAGGCCGCCCTTCGTGAAATGATGCTTCCCGGAATACTAACTATCGGCTTCCCGATTGCTATCGTCTTGTTAGGTTTGTTGATTTACGGTACTGAGCTTGAAGGCATGCGATTGGTAGCTGAAATGTTAGGTGGATATATGGCAGGTGTTACTGTTTCAGGTGTGCTCTGGGCTATTTTTCAGAATAATGCAGGTGGTGCTTGGGACAATGCTAAAAAATCTTTCGAGGCAGGAGTTATGATCAATGGCGAAATGACCTATAAGGGCTCTGATGCTCATAAAGCAGCTGTTACAGGTGATACTGTTGGTGATCCATTTAAGGACACTTCAGGTCCTTCTATGAATATTTTGATTAAACTAACATGTCTGATTGGTCTAGTTATTGCCCCAATCTTGGGTGGTCATTCTGAAGATGGCACGGAAACAGGTAATATCCCTGCT
>CALCSX010000416.1 GCA_937894165.1 uncultured Saprospiraceae bacterium
TATAGGAAATAAATGACTGATTCAAATACGAGAGTAACGCAGTAATTGGACTTTTTTTGCAGAGACTAAATAGACATCCGCATCAGGGGTAGCAATGGTGAAAGCTCCGCTTGAAGTGCCCGGCACCGCAACGAAGTGGAGCCATGGATGACCCGACCCGACCTGTCAAAAGAAATGAATCTTTCAAAGAAACACGCCTGGGACAGGGAGGGTGATGCCCTCAAAATCCACAATCACCCCTTTTAACGAAATATTAATGCGCTTTATCATTTCCATAACCAAATAGGTCGCGGGAATGGTACATCTTTAAACTATTAAAAGAAATGATATTATTCACTCTTAAATTTTTGGATTATGAAAGCGTATAACTTAGAAAACAAAGTAGGTAACAAAAAAGGTAAAGTAATAACTTTTGCATTTCATGCGATCATAGTCGGCTTCCTCTTATTTCCATTCTTGATGAAAGAGGAACCAATCGAAGAAGAATTCACAACAATGTTAATAAAATTCGATAGCGGATCTAGTCACGAAGGAGCAAAACCGAAAGTGGCTGAGAAAGTCATAGAGAAAGCGCAAGAGAAAGTAGCAGAAAAAGTAGTAACTCCGGTCGAAGTTTCAAAAGTAGAAACTAAACCGGTCGTAACAAGTGAAGATCCAAAATCTGTAAGAATTCCTGATGCAGTAAAAGAAGTAAAAGAAGCTCAGGTAGTAGAAGAAGTGAAAGAGGTGGCAGCCCCGGTAGAAAATAAAGCCGAGGTAAGTGCTGAGGCAGGAAATGGAAAGGGTAATGAAGGAAAAGGTGACGCAGAGAAAGGAAAAGGAGCACCGGGTGTAGGTGATGGCGCATTCGAAGGAATAGGAAATCTTGAAAGAAAGATTACTTACCGTCCCAACTTGAAACAATTAGCGAGCAACGTAGGAGTCGTATCATTTATAGTATGTGTGAACAGAGCCGGTTATGTAACTAATGTGGTTTTTGACCCGGATTATACTACTATTAAGGATAAAAAAGTCATCAATGAAGCGCTGCAACTGGCTTCAGAGTTTAGATTCGAAAACAAATATGCAGGACCTGCGACTGAATGCGGAAGATTGCAAGTTAAGATTACACATGCCTTCTAAGAGACAAAGCAAACGGCACTAACACACTTTAATATTAGCCACATTCCTATTGGGATGTGGCTTTTTATATTTCCTTGATTAACCTTTAGTAATAGCAAATTCCTTCATTATTTCAACTAATTCGGCTACACTATCATAGGACATTGCATTGTATATTGATGCCCTGTAACCCCCGACAGATCTATGGCCTATAATTCCGCTAACCCCTCCGGCAACGGCCAGATTCATAAACTCCTCATGAAGACTATCATCTTCCAGCAAGAAACAGACGTTCATTCTAGATCGGTCTTCGACGCGGGCGGTTCCTTTGAAAAGGGGATTATTGTCGATTTCATCATAGAGAAGCATCGCTTTTTTCTCATTGGCTTCCTGAACAGCTGTAATGCCTCCTTGTTCCTTTATCCACCTCATCACAAGCATGGAGACGTATATTGGAAATACCGGCGGCGTATTGAACATGGACTCATTCTTGATATGAACAGCGTAATCCAGCATAGAAGGAAGTTTTCTCCCCGATTTACCGATCAAATCCTCATTGACGATGACAAGTGTCGTTCCTGCAGGACCCATATTCTTCTGAGCTCCGGCATAGATAAGACCGAATTTACTCGCATCGAAAGACCTGGAAAAAATATCTGAAGACATATCCCCCACCATAGGAACATCCACTAGCGGAAATTGCTGATATTGGGTACCGAAAATGGTGTTATTACTCGTTATATGCAGGTATTGCGCATCGGAAGGCACATTAAATTCTTTCGGAATATAGTTGTAATTACTATCTTTTGAACTGGCCACCACATCTATGTCACCGAAGAGTTTCGCCTCTTTGATCGCCTTATTAGCCCAAGTTCCTGTGTCGATATAGGCAGCTTTTCCGCCCTCTTTTAATAAGTTCATCGGAACCATACAGAATTGCATGGATGCACCGCCGGAGAGGAACATCACCTTATAGTTGGAAGGCAGATTCAGAAGTTCAGAAACGAGGGACATCGCCTCTTCCATGACGGCAACAAATTGATCTGACCTATGCGAAATCTCGAGGAGGGACATACCCATTTCACCGAAATTGAGGATGGCTTTAGACGCTTCCGTGAAAACTTCTTGAGGCAATATAGAAGGACCAGCGCTGAAATTATGAATTTTCATAATGTGTGTGTTTAATTACGGTCACAAATTAAGGAAAATTGAGCTTCAAAAACGGATTTTGTGAAAGTATTTCGGTAAATTTTAGGTGAGGGCATGCCCCTGACCATTCCCATAAGTCGTAATTCTTCGATGCGATGATGTCGGTCATGGCAGGGTCGCAGTCCTGCGGGGTGCCGTACTTCGCTGTCGCTGCGTACCCGGCTTGGCAGCCGGCCCTCCGGGTTGCTCATGCGGGTACAGAAATTCGAGAAACAGGTGCGTTGACAATTCTCGAATTTATCGATAAGTCTCCCGCAAGGGCATTGCCCTATGTTTTGAATAAAATAAGTCAAGAAGACCTTATTAGAAGATTAGTTATGAGGGGCACTAGTTACAAACTTGCGCCAGCATTCGTTTCGTTTCACTACACATGATTTTTTAACAGCAAGACCCAAAGAATGAAAAGTGTTTACAAAGCTAGACATTGATTCGTTTCACTCATCAAGGTTTTTAACGCAAAGCACGCGAAGGGAGGGCGCAAAGGTCGCTAAGAGTTTAATATTTACTGCGTAAATTAAGAAATGTAATTTATAATGCAATGAGATTTTTTACCTCGAAATTTACAAAATAATTTTGGAACCATTGAGGACTTAAGGGCATTAAGGTTTTCATTCAAATACGAGAGTAACACAGTAATTGGACTTTTCTTACAGAGACTAGCTATTCAAAAACTTGATTGCCTGATTTCGTCGTTGCATTAATTCGAATCGGACCGGTTCCCTGTGTCAAAGATTTTTTGCTCTCGATTCCTAAGGATTTGATCTTAATATTTCCTGAGGATGTATTTAGGTTGTAGCTAAGGTCAGCGGCTTGATTATTAAGGTTCATTTTAATGTTGCCGTAGGTCAAGGTAATATTCATTAGTTCTGTAAGGGTGACTTTGACGCCATCCACATTACCATTGCTAGCAGTGATATCTACATTTCCCAGAGTGGATTCCAGGAGGACATTGCCGTAGGTGGTGTTGATTTTGATATTGCCCTGAACCGTGTTAAGCTTGAAGCTGCTGGAACTTCCGGAAGACATTACATCTCCTAAAATATTGGTAAAAAGGAGTTTCCCATAGGTGTTTGCAGTTTTCAAGTCTCCCTTAAGCTGGTCTACAGTAATATTCCCGGAACTAGCTTTCGTGTCCACATCACCGATGACTTTTTCGATATGAATATTGCCATAGGTTGTCACCAAGTTTAAGTTTCCTTTTATAGTGTGGGCGGAAATGTTGGAAGAGCTGCCTTTGATATCTGCATCACCTACGATATTGGCAACATCGATTTTGCCATAGGTATTTTTTATTACCATGTCCCCTTTTATGTTTACCATGTCAATATTCCCTGAGGCAGATGAGATATTGAGGGTGCCGATTATGTTTTGGTAGTTTTGATGGCCGTACGTGGAAGATATTTCGAATTTTGAATCAGCATTGTTGATAGATACGTTTCCCGAAGAGACATTCATTGAGCAGAAATCGTTGCGAATACCATCCACTACAATATTTCCATAAGTTAAATTGGATTTAATATTTACTTGTTCCGGTATTTCGAAGAGGATATCCACGACAATTTTGGGGGAGTTAATTGAGAAATTTATTTTTTTGTCGGATGGTTTGTAAGTCACTATTAAGGTATTTCCTATCTTTTCGAAGCTGAAGGAGGGTCTTGTTTGTTGTTTATCGCTATCGGAATTGATAATATCGCCTTTGAATCTCACTTTATCGTTTTGGTGGCTCATAAACCGCACATTCTGGCAAGAAGTACAATTCAATTCTACAGTTTGCACTCCTGAAAAAAGTGTATCGACCTTTATTTGAGCTGCGGGAGAATTAGGATGAGAGGAAAGAAATTCCATTGGCTTGATCTGTAGCGGAGTTTTGGAGTCGGGATTGAGCGTAGCAATTGCCGGAGTCATGAGGTTTGGTACTTCAACTGATTTTCTTGTTTGGATATCCGGGGCAGGTGTTGTGCTCGGTTCAATATTAATTTCAGGACTTATTTCTGAAGTTGGAGGGGTGGCTATTTCAGAAGTGATGTTCCCTGAATCCGGGATTGGATTTGAAATAGGAATATTGATTTCAGGGGTATTTGGGATTTCGACGGATTTTCCGGGAATAAAAATTACGATGGTGGCGATAACAGCGGAGATGATGATAGACATAATAACTAAGTTTTTGGATGTAAAAAAAGCATTCGTTATCAAATCTGGACTTGAAGATGGAGGCACAGGGGGGCTATTCAGCCAGGCAGCGACTTGATCCGGAGAAGTTTCTGGGTTTTCCCGGCGAATACCTTCGAATAGTTTGTTTAGCTTGTCCTCTTTCATTGTTCAGTCTTAATGTTTGTTGCGGCAGATTCGATATTTTCTAAAATTTGAAGCAATTTTGCTCTCCCGCGAGCCAGTCTTTGTTTAATGGCAGATTCGCCGCCGGATTGCAATGCTGCAATTTCCTTGATAGAGAATCCTGCGATTTCGAACAGAATGATGGCATCTTTCTGCTCATCCGGCAGTCGCGAGAGAGCAAAATAGAGCATTTGCTTTTCGTCTTCGGGTTCTGCCAAGGATGGAGCCGAAAACTCTTCCAATGCCGGAGTCCATTCTTTGGTTTTCTGCTTTCTGTTGTGGTTGGCCAGGATTTTGATGGCAATGCCGCAGAGAAAGGAGAGGAGGGTTTTAGAATTCTCGAATTTCGAGAATTTACTGTAGGCGGTGGTGATGGTTTCCTGCATTAAATCCTGAAAATCATAATGGCCATAAGTACGCGCCTTGCAAAACTTCTCGAATTTCGCATGAATAGGGCTGTACAACAACATGAAGCTTTCGCTTTTTTGTTTTTCCATTCTAAAACTGTCTCTAAAAGGGTAAGTGTTTTTAAAATCCAAAAAGTTACATCCGGGATAAAAATAGTGGTTTTTTTTGGTGATTTGATTTGAAGTAGGGTTGATTTGAAGTAAGATGTTCTAAGTTCTATTTCACTTTTGTTTGCATTCCTTGCCGGCGCCGGCTCTGGCACTCGTTCTGGGTTCTAAGATTAGTAGGTTCATGGGATTTGGGTAGGATATATGCATTTTTCAGATTTGTTCGAAAAAAGAAAATCTACGAAAATTACCAAATACCAAATTTTACATCGATGAAATACCTGAAAAAATGTATCTCCGTAGAGTCGTTGCACTGCAACGTCTCAATTTCTTAAAATCTATATTGTAGTTTCTTGCATCGCAGATTCCAAAGCATGTTATTAAAAAGAAATCAAATTTTTCTCATTTGTTTTGCAAAATCTATGTAAAATTCTTATTTTGAAGTTTAATAGAAAAAATCGATAGAGTATTTATGATTAATTTCAAGCAGTTTTACGAATTTGGCGAGGCAGTTTATATTGCCAGAAGTTTAATAGGTGAGGAGTATCCACTATCTTATGAAGATTTTTCTATGTGTGAACCTGAGAATAATCAACCATTGAAGAAGGACAATCCTTTTGTCTCGAATAGTGTTGTATATCCAATACCAAGTAGTGGAAACCTTACTGTTGAATTCCCCATGTTTTTATCACAAACGAGCAGAATATCGGGAAAAATGCCATGTAATGGC
>CALCSX010000417.1 GCA_937894165.1 uncultured Saprospiraceae bacterium
GCTCGAAGGACTCGGTCCCCAACGCAGCGCCAGCGTAGTAGGGGACGGAACTCCGTAGAGGAGCGACCTGAACAGACCAGTTAAAATTATTTCAAACGTAATAATCGCAACAGGTCTGTGAAGGGCACGCCCTATTTAATGAACTTATTTTTTAATAATTCGCATTTCTCGACTTTCGAGAATTATTCAGCCTCTCTCACTCCTATCTCTCCCTCTCACCAACAGTTTTCCTAAATCTTGACCTCTACAACCAAATCGCAGCTATTTGCCTTTCCCCTTTCAATTATTTTTCTGTAAAAATTTCTTTTTTTCTCTCGCATAAGATTTATTTCTAATTTTAAATGTTATTTTTCCCGCTGAAGAAAAAGCTTCGAATGATAAATTTCAGATCCGTAGGTCGTATTATTGGATATCTAATCATTCTAGTGGGAATATTACAGATACCCTCTGCTATTTTCAGTTATTTTTTCGAGTCCGAAGATTTATTGGCCTTCATTTCCTCCATCTTCATAACGCTAGTCACAGGAATCAGCCTCAGCCGAATAAAAGATCCAAAAAAGGAGTAAAAAAGCGAGAAGGTTATTTGATTGTTGCTTTCGGATGGATTAGTATGTGTCTATTCTCTATGCTACCCTATCTCTTCAGCGGCTCCATTCCCGAACTACACAATGCACTTTTCGAGTCAGTATCCGGTTTAACAACCTCCGGTGCCACCATCCTCCCGGATGTCGAGATCATGCCTCATGGAGTTTTACTTTGGCGAAGCACTACCCAATGGATAGGTGGGATGGGAATTATTGTTCTCACAATAGCCTTATTTCCTCTACTCGGTATCGGCGGCATTGAGCTTTTCGTCGCTGAGACACCAGGACCAACTGCCGACAAATTACATCCCCGCATTCAGAGCACAGCCAAAAGATTATGGTTGCTCTACTTAGGTTTGACAATATTAGTCATCCTAATCTACTGGTGGCAAGGAATGGATTTCTTCGACGCATACAATCACGGTCTCACCACCATCGCCAGCGGTGGTTTTTCGACTAAAAATCTCAGCATGGGCTATTTCACCAGCCCACTCATTCAATATACCTGCATATTTTTCATGTTTCTGGCAGGGGTGAATTTTTCTCTCATTTATCACAGTTTGAAAGGAAATGTGCACAGATTACTGTGGAACGATGAGTTCAAAGCCTACAGTTTCGCAATCCTTATCGTTACAGCTTTCATATCAATAAATCTATTCAGACAAGGACATTACGGAATCGAGGAATCCTTTAGAACCGGTCTTTTTAATGTAACGTCAGTAATTACTACCACAGGTTACGCCACCGCCGATTATTCATCTTGGTCCAATAGTATGACACTCGTTTTTTTTATTCTATTATTTGCTGGTGGTTGCACAGCATCAACGGCCGGAGGAATCAAAATCATTCGACATATTGTGTTTTTGAAGCATGTTTTGCTCGAATTCAAGCGAATTTTCCACCCGCAAGCTATCATTCCGCTTAAAATCAATCAAAAATCTGTAGCCCCTAAAATCGTAGCACGAATCATGACATTCCTACTTGCCTACTTTTCTCTCGTATTGGTCGGGATCCTCGTCCTATCACTCAATGGCATAGATTTCGAAACATCTTTAGGAGCAGTAGCCGCCTCCATTGGAAACGTGGGTCCCGGCATCGGCGCAGTCGGCCCCATGGACAATTTCGCATGGCTAAGTCCCGGAATCAAAATCTTTCTTGCCTTCCTAATGATGGTAGGAAGACTGGAATTATTCACCATTTTAGTCATTTTTACCCCCTACTTTTGGCGCATAAACTAATACTTTTTTGGGCATCTGCCACCTCCTTCCCTCTTTGACTATCCTGCAGTGGCACCGGGCTATTCATGACTCAACTTCGTTTCGGTGCTAGTGTCGAGCTCATGTGTGCTAAACAATATACCTGTCCAAATATTCTAATTTTCCTGCTAGAAAACCATTCAAGCACGACACCTCGCACTGCCTCCTGCGTCAGCATCATTACTATCCCTGATGCGGGGGGAAGATTCAGGAGGAAATTTTAGAATGATGAATAGTATAAAAATATTGAAGAGGGAGGTATAAATGGGTGTTTAGATATCAAAATTATCGACTTTCGAGAATTAATTAATTTACAATGCGTCCCTATTATCCACTTTCGATAATTGTAAGGCACTTCTATTTCCCTTTTCTCGACTTTCGAGAATTTGAAACACTATCCCGGATGCATTTTCGACTTTCGAGAATTGTTTCACAACCTTCATCTCCTCACCAATTAAATGGACTTTAATATTTTACAAAAACTAAATCATAAAGCAAAAAGGATTTTTCACTTACTAAAAACAATGGGATTCAATAGAAATCTATATATCAAAACACCGCACTTCCAAATGCGTCTGCAATAGTAATATCAGAGGAGCTTTATCGACTTTCGAGAATTTTCTCAACTGACTTCTCAGTCAGTTTATAATATCTCTGATGCATTCTCGACTTTCGAGAATTTATTCACTTGCCTTCTTCGAATGTATTTCTATTCCTAATGCATTATCGACTTTCGAGAATTTTCTCTCCCCCTTACTCATTTAAAAAATTATTTTTTTAATGAAGTGAAAACTCAAAATTAATGATTTACACTTTTGTTAGCTTTAAATAAAATTCCTGCAAATTCTATATGACATGATGCTTCAAGGCCTCCCTAATAGTCAAAGGCCTCAGCCTGTCCACATTCCCTTCCACAAAATCCACCACACTCTTCGGATTCGTCCTATAATACTCGCGCAATGCCCACCCGCAAGCCTTCTGAATGAAAAACTCTTTAGATTCCGACCTGCGCAATATCGTTCTATACAATAATTCATCATTTGTCTTCGACTTCCTTTTCAACTGCACGAGTATCGCAGATCGATTCAGCCACATATTTTCGTGAGGTATCCACCTTTCAATAGTATATTCCAGAACCGCTTCATCCTTTTCAAGAATTCCTAAAGCGATTTTTGGTGCCAAAACATCAATACTGTCCCACCATGAATTCCGAAGAATCAATCCTTCAATGAAATCAATATCACCGATTCCCATTTGCTTCTTTTGCTTAATTAATAAATCCATGGCCAAATAATGCAATTCCCTCTCCTTCTCCCCCCACAATTTCTCGACTAAATTGATCATTTCCCCCTTATCAAGATCAAAATTCTTGTAAAACTCTTTAAATATATCCCTTCTTAAAGGTGTCTTAATCCCAAAATAGGAAAAATTAAATTTCATGTATTTTGCCATAAAATGGGCATCCTCGTCGTTTGCATTTCGCAAGCAGGCATCTTTCAAGTGTTTCAAAGCAGATTCAACTGTCATGTTCATTGTGTGGTAAAGTTAGATTTGAAAATTTTATACTACCTTTAAAATACAAAAATATAATTTTTATGCAACCTCTAGCTGAAAGAATGCGCCCCAAAAAATTACAAGATTATTTAGGGCAAACGAAACTAATGGGCAAGGAAGGAAGGTTGATAGCTGCCCTTCAATCGGAATTTATTCCATCCATGATCCTTTGGGGGCCGCCGGGAGTTGGTAAAACCACCTTGGCTGAGTTAATTGCTCGCGATTCGGGAAGAGAATTCTTCCAAATGAGCGCAGTGAATGCCGGGGTAAAGGATATGCGTGCAGCCATTCAGTCAGCAGAGGACAGCAAAAGAATGTTCGACAAACAACCTATCCTTTTTATTGATGAGATCCATAGATTTTCGAAGTCCCAACAAGATGCTCTCCTTCAAGCTGTGGAGAACGGTACTATAATTCTCATCGGAGCTACTACTGAAAACCCCTCCTTCGAAGTCATCAATGCCCTCCTCTCCCGCTGCCAGATTTATATTCTTGAAGCATTGGATCAGGAAATTCTCCTTCAAATCCTTCAAAATGCCATCGAAAAAGATGAATATTTGTCTCATCGTAATATCACGATTGAAGATGCGGAATCCCTTATCCAATTTGCAAACGGTGATGCGCGCAAAGCTCTGAATATCCTAGAACTGATAGCTAATTCAGTGAAAGAAGATCCGGTTATTATCAACACAGATTTGATAGCCCGGGTACTGGACAAGAAAGTGAGCTACTACAGCAAAAAAGGAGAAGAACATTACGATATTATCAGCGCTTTCATCAAATCCATCAGAGGCTCCGACCCCAATGCTGCTATCTTTTGGCTGGCACGAATGATCGATGCAGGTGAAGATGAGAAATTTATAGCGCGAAGGATGATTATCTCCGCTTCTGAAGACATTGGCCTTGCCAACCCTAATGCCCTGCTCATGGCTAACACATGCATGGATGCTGTACAGAAAGTCGGTTTCCCGGAAGCTCGAATTATTATGAGCCAGACCGCCGCTTATCTCGCCTTAAGTCCAAAAAGTAACAGTACCTACATGGCCATAAACGAAGCCTTGTCTCTCGTTAGCAAAGGAGGGGATTTCTCTGTGCCACTTCACCTGCGCAATGCCCCTACCAAACTCATGAAAGATGCGGGCTATGGGAAAGCCTACCTCTATGCCCACGATTATGAAAATAACTTCGTAGAACAAAATTTTATGCCGGACAATCTCAAAGGAAAAATCTTCTACAAACCTTCCAACAATCCTGCTGAAAACAAATTTCTGGAATGGTTGAAGAAAAGTTGGAAAAATTTTTATAAATATTAACGTGATTTTTTACAACAAAAATGCGCTTTTACTCCTTTTGACATAAGTATAATCTGATAATTTATTCGTTATTGAAATCCCCGATACCCGTAGGAAATCGATATTGAATAAATTATCTATTTTTACACAAATAACTATAAAATTAAAGTAATGACAGTTGACGTAAATGGTAATATGGATTTAATCCGTCAAAGCGCCCGGGATTTTGCTAAAAACCACATCCTTCCCAAAGTAATGGAATGGGATGAATCTCAATATTTCCCTGTGGAGACTATGCGTCAGTTGGGTGAGTTAGGATTCTTAGGAGTTTTAGTTCCGGAAGAGTATAACGGAGCCGGACTCGATTATCAAGCCTACGTTACTATCATTGAAGAAATAACTAAAGTGGATCCTTCGATAGGTTTATCTGTTGCTGCCCATAACTCGCTTTGTACAGGTCATATCCTTACTTTTGGCAACGAGGAACAGAAAAAGAAATATCTGCCTAAATTAGCTACCGGGGAATGGATTGGCGCTTGGGGCTTAACCGAGGCAAATACAGGTTCTGATGCTGGAAGAATGAAATGCGTAGCTGAAAAAGATGGGGATCATTACATCATTAATGGTACTAAGAATTGGATAACTCACGGACTCAGTGGCGAGGTGGCAGTTGTGATAGTTAGAACCGGTGAGTTATTGGACTCTAGAGGTATGACAGCATTCGTTGTCGAAAGAGGAACTCCTGGTTTTTCCGGCGGAAAGAAAGAGAATAAGTTAGGGATGCGAGCATCTGAAACGGCGGAAATGATATTCGACAATTGTCGCATACACAAGGATCAAATGTTAGGCAAGGAAGGAGATGGATTTATTCAAGCAATGAAAGTATTGGATGGGGGAAGAATTTCCATCGCTGCCTTATCACTTGGCATTGCGAAGGGAGCTTACGAAGCTTCTGTTAAATATTCTCAGGAGAGAGAGCAGTTTGGACAACCAATATCTAATTTTCAGGCTATCGCTTTCAAATTAGCTGACATGTTGACGAAGATTCAGGCTTCTGAATTATTGATACGTAAGGCAAGCTATTTAAAGGATAAAGGCGAGCCAATGACTCAGGAATCGGCAATGGCTAAATATTACGCTTCGGAATCTTGCGTTGAGATCGCTACCGATGCCATTCAAATCTATGGCGGATACGGATATACGAAGGATTTCCCTGTTGAGAAATTCTTCAGGGATTCCAAATTATGTACCATTGGAGAAGGCACTACTGAAATCCAAAAATTGGTTATTTCAAGGAATCTTTTGAGAGATTAAGACTATAAAATGTAATATCTAAAAAGGGACACAAGATTTTGTGTCCCTTTTTAATTATTTATATCATCATTTCATATACAGCATTTCTGCGTAATCTGCGCTATCAGCGGGAGATCCCAAAATCATTGAAAATTTAACACAAAAAAAAGATGCTGAACCTAATCAACATCTTTTTTAAAATATTTTTATTAAGAAACTCTTGAATCTTTACACTCAAAAATTATACTTTTTTTAATCGAGCTGATAAGAAAATTCCAAAGACAAGGCTTTCGAAGTATTTGAATCCATGAAGTTTATAAGAATAAATGAATGATTCAAATACGAGAGTAACGCAGTATTTGGGGTCTTCTTGAAGCGGTTATATTTTTACTATCTGATTCGTTACTCCAATGTACGTATCCACCCAAATCGTATAATACCCCTTCGGCTTTTTATCAAAGTCAAAATCTAAAATAGCATTTACCGGAAGATCTTGCGTGTCCTGAGAGTAAACAACCTCACCTTTCGCATCTGTGATTTGAATTCCTTTTATATTATAAAGGTATGTTTCGAAATCGATAAACAAGATTCTACTTTCATGATCTATGGAACCTAAATAACTACCTTTCACTACTTCCTCCAAAGCAACTATTGCTTTATTCTCATTTATATTATCAACTGACCATCCTCCTTGTGCATTTACTGAAATCAATACTACAAACATTGATAATACTAAAATAAATCCTCTCATTTAATTAATGTTTTTTCTTTGACTGGACAAATATAATATAAAAGAAATCTAAATTCCAAAACATTAACATTTTTCAATATTAAATGATTCGTTAATACTTGAAATCAAGCAATTTTTATATTGAAAATAAGGTAAAACAGAATTATATTTTGTTTGTATTAAATTATATACCAATATTCCAAATGATAATTTGTCATTATCGTAAATCAATTCTCTGTTTTTCAGGCCTTTAAATTAAAGTACTTATCCACCACATCAATTATATTCTTATACATCTCATTTTTCAATCCCAATAATTCCTCTCGACCTATCCAAACTGCCTTCTCAATATCCTCATCTTCTTGCGGAACTAATTCAACCGCTTTGGGAGATTCCATTCGATACCATTCACTCACCTTAAGACACCTGTGCCCCGACTTCGGATGTCGGAAAACATGGTAGGTCGTCATCAAGAAATCGATTATTCTCACCTCACTCAAACCCGTCTCCTCCTGCACTTCCCTAATCGCAGTCTCCTCAATAGTCTCCCCTTTTTCAGCTTTCCCCTTGGGTAAATCCCAAAATCCCCTCCTGAATATAGCCAAATACTTCCCTTCCGCCTCTACCAACCCTCCCGCAGCAATCATTACAATACATACCGCCAAAAAATCTTTAAACAACTTCTCTAAATCCGGAAAATAAACCACTATAATTTCAAAATCAGTACCTTTTTCCAAACTATCAAAATAATTGAATAGACTTTTGCTCTTCCCTGTATATCTCGCATAAAGCACATTTCTGCCCGCTAATTCTGTCTTGAGTTCACTCAATTCCTCCCCTCCCACCAGATAAAGCGGCTTGTCGTTTGTATATATTTTGTACATTTGCCTGAAATTTTTGAATTATGTCTAAGTTCTCTCCCGAATTACTAGCCGAAAAATTATTGCAAATTAAGGCTATTAAATTAAATACACAAAATCCATTCCAATGGGCTTCCGGCATCCTTTCGCCTATCTATTGCGATAATAGAATTGCTCTGTCATTCCCGGAAGTGAGAAACTTAATAAAATTGGGACTGAGTGAATTATCTCAACGAGAATATGCCGCCGGGAATTGCATTGCAGGTGTGGCTACTGCAGGGATTCCACATGGGGCGCTTGTTGCAGATCAGCTTGAATTGCCCTTTGTTTATGTAAGAAGTTCCGCTAAATCCCATGGAAGAAAAAATTCTATAGAAGGTCAGCTTTCTGACAATGCCAAAGTTATTGTCGTAGAAGATCTTATATCCACCGGAATGAGCAGCCTCGAAGCTGTGGAAAAAATTAGAGAGCAAAAAGCTGATGTTTTAGGAGTTATTGCTATATTTACATACGCATTAGAAGAATCTTATAAGGCTTTCAGCGATTCAAATTGTGAATACAAAGCACTATTAGACTATCCCACCTTACTCAATACAGCAAAAAAATTGAATTATATCGAACCTAAAGATATGGTCGAACTGGAACTGTGGCGAGAATCTCCACAAACTTGGAGGAAATAATTCAATACTTAATAATTTAAACTACTTTCTTAAATGAAGATTTGGAATCAGGAAACAAAGGTATTTATTTATAATTATTTAAATAATGCTTCTCCAACAGGAAGCGAATCATCAGGTCAAAAAATCTGGTTAAATTATATCAAGCCATTCGCGGATGAATGTCATCTGGATGATTATGGAACAGCTTATGCTGTTATTAATCCCGAGAAGGAATTTAGAGTAGTAATAGAAGCACATTCCGACGAAATATCTTGGTATGTAAATTCCATAAGCTCTAAAGGGTTCATCAATGTTATTCGCAATGGTGGATCGGATCAAATGATAGCACCTTCCATGCGCGTAAATATTCACGGAAGTAATGGCATAGTAAAAGGTGTCTTTGGCTGGCCTGCAATTCATACGCGCAAAGGGAAAAATAAAGATCTTAAGCCTGAAATTACCAACATCTTCATCGATGTGGGAGCTGAATCCAAGGAGGAAGTTCTGGAAATGGGAATTCATGTTGGAACAATAGTTACCTTTCAAGATGAATTGATGGAATTAAATGATCGGTTCTTTTGTGGCAGGTCTTTGGACAATAAAATGGGCGGCTTTTGCATAGCGCAAGTGGCGAGATTTATCAAGGAAGAGAATATTGATCTACCTTTTTGTTTATATATTGTCAATGCAGTTCAGGAAGAAGTAGGCTTGCGAGGGGCAGAAATGATTACACAGCGAATAAAGCCGAATGTTGCTATCGTAACAGATGTAACCCATGACACCAGCACTCCTCTCCTCGCCAAATGTGAGCATTCGGAGGTGGTTTGCGGCGAGGGCCCTTCACTTACTTATGCACCCGCTGTTCATAGAAAATTATTAGATCTGATAGTCAAAGTCGCCACGGACAACAAAATTCCTTTTCAAAGGGAAGCATCATCGAGAGTCACAGGAACCGATACGGATGCATTTGCTTATTCAAACGGCGGTGTTCCATCTGCACTCATTTCCCTGCCACTTCGATATATGCATACGACGGTAGAAATGGCTGACAAGAAGGATATTGAAAATGTCTGTCTATTAATATTGGAAACACTTAAAAAGATAGAAGACAAGCACAATTTTAAATACTTTGAACTGTGAGAAATGCTTTGAAGCTAACTGACTTTTTGCTTTACAGCAATCTGTTCGTTGGCTTCTGTGCTTCTTTCTTTGTACTGGGATATTATAGTGTAGATCCATCGGTGCCTATCGATTTCAACTATTTATTAATTGTATTTTTAAGTACAATTGCCGTCTACTCCTTTCATCGCTGGTTTAGTTTCAATCCTAAAAAAATCACGGCACCCAATCTACGCAATGATTTAATTGGAGTCATTCGGCCATTTCTATTCATCTGGGCACTTATCACAGGCTTAAGCGCTGCAGTTCTTTTCTATCTTCAAGGAAATTATAATCTTCAATTAGCCATTTTCCCCATTATACTTAGTGTTTTATATCTAGTCCCCTTTTACAAGAATAAAAGGCTTCGTGACATTTCTTATATCAAAATTTACATCGTGGCTGCAGTTTGGGCATGGGTGGCTGTGATTTATCCTTCAATAGAGTCAAATTGGGATATTCTGGACAAATTTATGCTCTTCGTTGCTCAGTTTCTACTGATTTTTGGATTAATATTGCCATTAGATTATAGAGATAGATTGAAAGATGATGCAATTTCTGTAAAAACATATGCTTTGAATCTACCTCTACCAAAACTAAAAATAGTTGGTGTAGCATGTTTTATTTTCTCCTTCCTAATAATACTCGTCTCGACATTATTTATGTCTATAGATTACGTTTTCCTTCCCGGATATTTGATCGCAATAATACTTGCTATCTTGATCACTATATATTATAAAGGCGATGAACCGGATTATTTTTACACTGGATTTATAGATGGAATATTGTTAGTACAGGGCGCACTACTTTTCATCACTTCCTTCATCGTACTTTCGTAATAAGTCCGGGCGTCTTTCCTTTGTTCTTTCCAATGCTTTTTGAAAATTCCAATCCTCAATCTTCGATTTATGTCCTGATAACAGTATTTCAGGCACTTGTAGACCTTTGTATTCAGCCGGCCGTGTATAAACCGGCGGACTCAATAAATGATCCTGAAAACTATCAGTTAAAGCGGATGTTTCATCATTTAAAACTCCCGGCAACAACCTTCCAATGGAATCTACAAGAATTGCTGCTGCCAATTCTCCACCTGATAAAACATAATCGCCAATGGAAATTTCTTTGGTAACATACAACACTCTGATTCGCTCATCGATACCTTTATAATGGCCACAAATAATGAGAATATTACCTTTGAGGCTCAACTGGTTACACATGGATTGATCAAGTGTCTTACCATCCGGTGTCACGAAAATTATTTCGTCGTATTGAACCGATTCTTGCAGGTGGTCGATGCAGGTTCCTAAAGGTTCCGCCATCATAACCATTCCCGCATTCCCTCCGTAGGCCTTATCATCGCATTGCTTATGAACGCCATGTCCATAATTCCTTAAATCAATAAGATTGACGTGTAAAAGTCCTTTCTGCTGTGCTCTTTTTAATATGGAGTGGTTCAAAGGGCTTTCTAGAAGAGCCGGGAGAAGTGTTATAATATCTATTCTCATGATAATAAAGAGGAATCACGAGCCATTTTCACTCGTGATTCCCATTAATATTAATTTACTTTGATCAATTCAACATCAAATATTAGCGTTGAAAAAGGCGGAATATCTTGTCCTGCTCCTCTCTCCCCGTATGCAAGAGCAAATGGAATATACAATCTCCACTTATCGCCTTCCTTCATCAATTGCAAAGCTTCGGTCCATCCTGCTATCACACCGTTCACCGGGAAAGTGGCCGGCTGACCTCTATCGACAGAGCTGTCAAATTTTGATCCATCCAACAAAGTTCCGGTATAATGCACAGTGACTTTATCCGACGCAGATGGTGTTGCTCCGCTGCCGGATTTAATCACTTCATACTGCAATCCTGAGGAGGTAGTTTTTACACCCTCCTTTTTCGCATTTTCGGCCAAGAAAGTTTTTTCTTCATCTATAGCGGCCTTTCCTGCTTTTTCACCTTCCGTCTTCAAGTATTCGGTAATATGCTGATTCGCTTCATTCACATCAATCTGCAAATCGCCTCCCTTCAACACATCATTGACTGCTTTTGTGAAACTCTCGCTATTCAAATTCTCAAATCCTTGATTTTTCAAATTAGAAGCAACAAGCACTCCTAAACTGTAACTAATTGTGTCCATATTGGTCTTGTTATTTTGAGCCTGAATTACCATCGGTATCATCATGCTCATTATGATTAAAAAAAATAGTGGTTTTTTAAGTTTCATACTTGATTATTTTTTAAGATTTCTATAATAATGGAAAAAATAAGGAATTGTTTCAATCCCTTTCAGGAAATTAAAAATTCCGTAGTGTTCATTCGGTGAATGGATGGCATCTGAATTTAATCCAAAACCCATCAGAACAGAATCCACACCTAATATTTCTTTAAAAAGTGCTACTATTGGAATTGAACCTCCTCCCCTAGCCGGAATTGGATCCTTACCAAACGTCTTCTTCATTGCTTCCGCTGCTGCCTTATATTCCGGCGATGTGATTGGCGTGACGACAGGGCTGCCTCCATGATGAGGCGTAACTTTAACCTGAACCGATGTAGGAGCTATACTCTTAAAATGTTTTGAAAATAATTCAGTGATTTTATCCGGCTCCTGATGTGGAACCAATCTCATACTTATTTTAGCAAAAGCCTTACTCGGCAATACAGTTTTAGCACCCTCACCAATATAGCCACCCCAGATTCCATTAACATCTAGTGTTGGTCGGGTAGAAGTTCTTTCATTAGTTGTATATCCCTCCTCACCCTCAACTGCCGCAATATTCAAGTCAGATTGATATACCTCTAGGTCAAAAGGGGCACTATTTAATGCCGCCCTCTCTTCTTGCGATAAATCTTCTACGTCATCGTAAAAACCTGGGACGGTAATTCTATTTTTATCATCGAAAAGCGAAGAAATCATTTTAGACAATACATTAATAGGATTGGCTACCCCACCACCATAAACTCCGGAATGCAAATCTCTGTTGGGTCCGGTGACCTCAACCTCTACATAACTCAAACCTCTCAAGCCAACAGTGATAGATGGAATATCATTAGCAATAATAGATGTGTCGGATATCAAAATCACATCGCAAGCCAATTTATCTTTAAATTCTTTACAAAATTCTCCTAAATGTACAGAACCTACTTCCTCTTCCCCTTCAATCATAAATTTGACATTGCAAGGTATCTGATCTGTCGAATTCATAAATTCAAAAGCTTTCAAATGCATAAAGAACTGTCCTTTATCATCTGCTGACCCTCTTGCATAAATCGCACCGTCCGGATGACTTTTTGTTTCCTTAACTATGGGCTCGAAGGGCGGACTCTCCCACAAATCCAATGGATCCGGCGGCTGAACATCATAATGACCATAAACCAGAACTGTCGGCAATGCCGGGTCAATAATTTTTTCACCGTAAACGATTGGATGACCCTTTGTCGCTATTACTTCCACATTATCAGCTCCCGCAATAACAAGATTTTCTTTTACCCAGTCTGCGCCTCGCTTGACATCATCTTTGAATTTGCTATCTGCACTAATGGTGGGAATTTTCAGTAAGTCAATTAACTCATCAATCATTCTTTGACGGTTTTCCTTTATAAAGTCATTTACGCCTTCCATATATTTCTTTATTTTAATTATGAATACAATTCGTACAAAAATTCTGACAGATCATTGTCTGAAACTTTAAATGAAATAGCCCCATTATCCGTCGTACTTACCAATCCTGTCTCCTCTGACACAATAATAGTCTTAACACCCCCTAATTCACTTACCCCCAAGGCAGCACGGTGCCTAAGTCCGTATTTGCTCGGCAAAAAATTATTCTCAGAAAGGGGCAAAATACATCCCGCAGCAATTATTTTATCTCCATCTATCAATAATGCGCCATCGTGTAAAGGGCTCTCTTTTTGAAAAATACTCTGTATCAATTGTGCAGATAACACTGCATGTAATGGCACACCGCTATCATAGACTTGCGGAATATTAGTGGCTTTGCCGAATACTATCAGGGCACCTACTTTTTCTTCAGATAGCTTGATCACCGCTTTACGGATTTCATTTATTGCTTTCTCGTTAGCGGGGATTTTATTGGCACTTTTTCTGAAAAAACCTGCTATGATCTCAAGAGAACCTCCTTTTAAGGTTCTATTTCCCAATAAAAGTAAAAATTTCCTGATTTCGGGCTGAAATACTATCACAATCATAATAACACCAAGAGAAACGAACTGACTCAAGATCATATTCAGCAGGTCCATTTTCAGGAAGCCTACCAGCCACCAGATTATAAAAAGTGCTACTATTCCTACGAAAATATTGAAGGCAATTGTACCTTTTAATAATTTATAAATTTGGTAGAGAAGTAGACTTACTATAATAACATCGAGCGCATCCCAGATAGTAATGGTTAAAAAACCTATCTGAACCAAAAACACCGACAAGATATTCAAGGTAGATAGATCAAATAAATTTACTGCCTCTGTGGAAATCAAATATTTGGATATTTAAAAAAATGATAATTGCAAAAGTACATATTTAGAAAATAAAAATATAGTTCTCAGCGTCTTAATGTAGAGATCAAAAAATTTAAACTCATTTTAGACAATTTGTATTTCAATACTGTTCAATCTTTAAATAATCTGTAATTTAGCATTTCGATAATTCTAACTGTATCTAATGTATTTAAATATAATAATTTTCTTTCTCTGGTATAATATGGCATATGCTGTGCTACCTTCTGAAAATAATAATTTCACTGCTCCATCTCTTTGGTTAGGGCTAAGCTTGGATACAATCCCCGACAAGAATCACAATTCAAAAATGGCTAGCGCCCGAGATGAAAACAAACTCATCAGCGAATTCGAATTCTATAAAGAGAAAGCACAACGCTTAAAAGATCAAATTGAAATCGCAGAAGAGAGAGAAAAATCCTATAAAGAACAATTAGAGATTATCAATCTCAATAAAGTGAATTATACGCTGGAATATATAAACAAAATACAATCTGAATACAACACGAATACAGCTTTAGTAAAGGCCTTGAAAGAAGATGAGAGGATTAATTCACAAAAATTAAATGAAATTCTCCGGAATCAAAATGGTGAAATCACCATTGAAGAAAGAATTGTTCCTGTCGCTGATCTACAAGTGAGTGCCTCAGATTTGCCTCCCTCCGGCAATTTGATTTCAAATAAGAATCTGAATCCTCCTAAATATTCTTGTAATACTGTCAAGTTAAATGAAGGAGTAGAAACTACCCGTCAATTATTATTAACTTTCACTGATCCTAAACTTCAGCAATATCTTAAAGGTGATAATTATATTACATGTTATAGCAAGTTAAGCCAACACAAATCTGGAACTGTTTATCTAACTTTAACATACAGTATAAATTCAAGTACCGCTAAAAAAGATTATGGTCAACTAAATGCTAATGCAGCTTGTGTTATCTATTTCCTTTCAGGCGAAACGATAACTTTAAAGAATACAAAAGCAGATCCGGGTCGCAGGGACTCCGCTACCGGAGCAACAATATATGAAGGCGTGTATATTCTCGACAGCAAACAGATTAAGCTGTTAGAATCTAAACTAACTTCCAAAGTAAGGGTAGTTTGGAGTACAGGCTATGAAGATTATAATGTCCAGGATCTTGCACTTATTGGCAATCAAATTAAATGTTTATAAATATCAATGTTAGGACTTAAATTAACCACGGATCCCAGATGGGTAAATCTGGCTGAAATGGAGTTGGCTGAGATTTTAACTGATCATGCTTATTGTGAACTCAAAGCTGCTTCTTATTGCATATCGCTGGTCCAATCCTTTCCCGAAAAAGAATCTTTAGTAGAAAAAGTTGCCCCTATCGTAACAGAAGAGTGGGGACACTTCAGAATGGTTTTGAAAGAATTGAAGAAGAGAAATCTAAAACTGGGCAAACAGCGAAAGGATAAATATGTTAACGAACTATTGAAATTTCAAAAAAAGCAAACGAATGATCAGGATCGATTGACTGAAAAATTATTAACCTGTGCACTTATTGAAGCCAGATCATGCGAACGGTTCAGATTACTTTCAGAACAAATCTCTGATCCGGATCTTAGAAAGTTTTACAGAGAATTTATGATAGCTGAAGCTAATCATTATGTGCTTTTCTTAGAGCTTGCTAAGGATTATGGCAGAGATGAAAATTACGTCCTAGACAGGTGGAATGAATTCCTGATGAGAGAAGCTGAGATTATGAATTCCTTAACCTTGAGAGGTGACAGAATGCATTAATTCGATAAAACCAAATTTCTGAATTTACTCCACGCGAAAAAGTTGTTGTCCTTTATAAACAACGATTTGAGCATTCGAAAAACCGGCATTAACAGCAGACTTTTGTGCTTTTCGGGCATTTTCAATATCATCAAAGCCTTTTACAAGCATTACAGTATAATCGCCACTTTGAAAAGTTCTGATTTCTCCCAGATCCTGCACTTTTGATTCATCAAAATATTTGATATCCAGATACGCCGCCAACCTAATTAGATACTCCACATCTTCTTCGTTTTTCAACTTTTCATTTACTTCAGCAGGCACTTCCTGCGTAACTGTTTCCTGAGTGACTTTGGTTTCAGTTCTCTCTACAATTTTAGGCTCAGCTTCTTTTTTAGTCGCCGGCACTTTTGTTACTTTATTTTGAACGATTGGCTCTGATTTCTTAACTGAAGGTTTAGTTTCAGGCTCTGAATCCTTTTCAGCCATTTTTTCTTTAGAGACAGATTCAGTAGGACCCGGTATTGAAATTCCCGGTTCATTTACTTTCGTTTGGGAAGCATTCGGATCTTCTATGAAGCCCATAAGTTCCTCTGTTTGCTGTATCACGAATGCATCAGAAAATTCACTAAATGCCTTCACCTTTATCAGTGTTTTCTTAGCTTCATCTTGCGAGGCATACACACCGAGTCTCACTTTAGATAAGCCACGCTCTTGAACTACATAAACTCTTCCGTATTCCTTCAAAGATTTGAAATAATCAAAATTAATCTGGTCCGTTGCCACACTTGCTAACTGAATGGCATAACCTCGACTAAGTAAAAGATTGATCCTATTGGGTTGTCTTACTTCTTCTTTGCTCAATGGAATAGTATCTATCGATGCATAATAATCAATGCCTTTGGGTTGTATCATAGGGACACCCGACGCAGCGTAAGGTTTGGTGCCTATTTCAGCAATATAGAAAACCTCAAAGTTTTCAGTAGGTATATTTATATCCGTGGTAAAGGTTTGTGTTTCAATTTCGAAACCTGGATATTCAATCTTAATATCATAAGTTGTATTTGGTTCCAAATAGAACTCAAACTTTCCATGAACATCCGAATAGGCTGTTTGGACTTCATCACTGCCGGCTCTTTTCAACTCAATAAAAGCTCCACCGATCGCTTTTTGATTGGCAGCATTTTTGACCTTCCCTCCTGAAAATTGACTAATCTTCTTTAGAAAAATATTGTAGTAGGTTTCTACTCCTTCAATCTTGTCGTAGTGAATGTGCAAGGCAGATTTGGTGTAACCAACTTTGGTAACCATTAAATGACATTCAAAATTCTCTCTGGCTTTAAAAGAACATATTCCACTTTTATTACTGGCGTAGGTAGGCTCTCCACAAGACGAGAAGTCAACCATTACGCCGGGCAGTGGTTTATTATTGGACTCATCTTTTACCACTATATTGACTTTCTTGTAAGTCTTCTTAATAGTATAAATATCGCAATTCCCTTTTCCGCCTTGTCGGTTAGAAGAAATATATCCGAAATTATCATCTTCATCATACCATATCGAATAATCATCGTAGGAAGAATTAATACCCTTACCCATATTTATCCGAGAGACCCACTCCCCCGCTACCATATTGACTCTAAATACATCGAACCCTCCAAAACCCGGATGGTAGTCAGATGCAAAGTATAAATAATTATCTACTAAAATCGGACTGATCTCATCACCTGGAGAGTTTATTTCCGACCCTAAATTTACAGGTTCTGACCATTTACCATTCATGTAAACAGACTTGTAAATATCAAAACCACCGTACCCCCCGGCTCTATTGCTGGTAAAATATAGCGTTTTCCCATCTTCGGAGAAAGCCGGCATTCCATTCGACACTCCCGGCTCATTGTATGGAAAGGCAACCAGACCATTAATCATATTGCCATTTTCATATTTTCCTATGAAAATTGACATATTTAATAAATTATCACCGTAGATTCTTTGATTGGTATGAAAAGAATGTTTTGTGACTGCCACCTTTTTGTCCGAAGGAGAATAGGATAAGGGTCCCAAATTTGCAGGTATATTATTATTTAATGCTTTGGAAAAATGTATTTTTTCGCCCCAATCAGCCCTGAATATTCGTGCTTTACTGAAATCCATAATAGGACCACGAGTCATTTCTTTGTCCTCTCTTACAGAAATAAAGCTTAAATGCTTATCAAATAAAACCGGATAAAAATCGAAATCGGTTGTGCTAAGTGGTAAAATACTTTCTTTAAATTCAATTTCTTTAGGTCGGCTATTGGCTATTGCAAATTCACAACTTTTTATAAAGTGATCCGCCATAGTAGCATCTACATTCTTAAACTTGTCCAAAGCGGCAATTGCTTCAGCATACATTTCAAGACCCATCAAATTTCGGATATAATAAATATCGTCAGTGGAAGCCTGGGGATTAGTCTGATAATATTTTACAAACAGGCTATGGGAACGTTGCAATTTATTTAATAAATGTTGTGAAATGGCAGCACCTAATAAGGCTTTTTGATTTTCATTGTCTGTTTCAAGAATATCATTATATAGTTTAGCCGCAACTTCTATATCGTTTAGTATAAAAAACTTTTCTGCCCTTTCAATTGGAGTTTGTCCCGTCAAAACCAGAACATTGCATAAAAATGCGAAGATTAATAAATTCTTAATCATAGATGTTTGCATTTACAGAAATGTATCTTCAAATAAAATATAAAATTAAGATTTTTTTAGCAAAAAATCTAATTACTCAAGCCAAAGGTGATTAAAATAACATATAAGTATTTAATATATATTAACTTTAAAATTTATGTGATTAAATCTTTTTTTCCTATCTGCATATAAATAATTACCTTTATATAGTTATTTAGTAAAATAAAAAGCAATATGAAATTTTCAATTCTACCCATTTTATTTTTTTTATTTTTCTCTTGTAATTGTCTATTTTCTCAATTAGTTTCGCATAAATATGGCGAATTAATTATTCAATTACCTGAAGGTGACTCTTTTCATGACTTTGAAAGAAGCTATAAAATTAAGTCCAATCACGATTTAACTCCGATCCGATTATTGTCAAAAACTGCTAATATTTGGTTAGTTTCTTTCGATTTTAATCGATCTAACCAATACCAAATTCTGGAAGAATTAAAGCGATCGGAAGATGTTATAACAGCCCAATTTAATCATAAAATAGAAGAACGAGCGACCATCCCCAACGATAATAGATTTATAGAGCAATGGATGTGGTTAAATACCGGTCAAAGTGGTGGAAGTGTTGGTGCTGATATTTCTCTTACCCAAGCATGGGATTTTACGACAGGAGGTGTAACTTCTTCTGGGGATACCATAGTTGTTGCGGTTTTAGATTCCGGTGTCGATCTGGATCACCTGGATTTGTGGCCCAATGTATGGTCGAATAATGGCGAAATTCCCGGTGATGGTATTGATAATGATGGAAATGGATTTGTTGATGATGTATACGGTTGGAATTTTAGCACAGAGTCAAATGAAGTAAATACAGACAGAGATCATGGAACTGCAGTTGCAGGTATAATTGGTGCCGTGGGAAATAATAATTTTGGTGTAGTAGGTGTAAATTGGGATGTCAAAGTAATGAATCTAATACGAAGAGGAGTCTTTGAAGATGCTGTTATTGAGGGTTATGATTATGCCTTACAACAAAGAATTAGATATAACGAGAGCAATGGAGAACAAGGTGCCTATGTTGTTGCAATGAACACTTCTTTTGGAATAGATCGGGGAAAGCCGGCCGATGCACCCATATGGTGTTCGTTTTATGATTTAATGGGACAACATGGTATTTTGAATTGTGGCGCAACATCCAATAGTCCAATTAATGTTGATCTGGATGGCGACCTTCCAACAGCTTGTCCAAGTGATTTCCTGATATCCGTGGCTGCTACCGATCATAATGACAACAGAAATTTCAGTGGCTTCGGACCCATATCAATAGATTTGGCAGCACCAGGGCAAAATGTACTTTCCTTAAGTAATAATGGTGGCTTTCGCCAACAAACAGGCACCTCATTTGCCTCTCCGACTGTTGCAGGACTCATTGCGCTTCTTTATTCTCTCCCATGCCCCGGATTAGAACAAATCGCAAAGGAAAATCCTCAAGAATTTGCAAGTATAATCAGAGATGCAGTTTTTCAAGGAGTCGATGTTCTTCCCAATTTGGAGAGTGACACCAAGTATAGCGGTAGAATAAACGCTTTAAGATCCATGCAAATCCTGTCGAATTTCTGCTCCGACTGCCCGACTGTCGTGACTTCAAATATAGTTTCTTTGACAGATGAAAGCGCCATTATAAACTGGGAATTATTCGGTAGTTCAATCGATCAAACCAATATCCAATATAGAATCCAGGGAGAAACTACCTGGATTGATTTAATTGATGTGACCTCTCCTTTTACCTTTACAGACTTAGATCAAGATCAAACATATGAATATCGCTTTATCAATATCTGTCAAGGAGAATTATCTGATCCGTCTATCATCTTTGAATTTTCGACCCTGGGTGGATGTGGGATCATCAATATAAGTAGTGTAGATTCCATCAATATTACAGATTACGAAATTACTTGGAACGATAATTATAATCTGGCATATGAAATTCAAATTCGCGAATTGGGTCTAACAGAATGGATAACTTACCTGTCTGTTGATACCTCGCTGGTCATAGAAGATTTAGCACTTTGTCAAGAGTATGAAGCCAGAATTAAACCTGTCTGTTTGGGAGAAATGACAACATTTTCAGAACCATTTAGTTTTTCCACTTACGGTTGTGAAAGTTGCTCGGAAAATGAATATTGTATTCCTGCAATTGATGATAATTTTGGAGAATTTTTAAGTGAAATTACTTTGAATGATTGGACATTTTCGAATGATATTGAGGTTCCTTTTTACGAGAGTAATGCCTTCGTTATCACTAGTCTAAATATCGATTCTGAGTATATTATTACAATGACACCGGGCTTTTTAGACCAGATGTATGATGAAAGTATGAAAGCATGGATAGACTTTAATGGCGATGGGATATTCCAAGATGAAGAACTAATCTTAGACTCAGGCATGCCCACACAGCTAGCTGTAACAGATACATTTATCGTTCCGATTGGTGCTGAGTTAGGTATCACCAAGGTCCGTTTTTCGCTCTTCGATGATGCACCTGAATTAGGTCCTTGTGACGATTTAGAATACGGATTTGTTAGAGATTTCTGTATTGAAATAGCTAATCCTCTATGCGCTTCAGTCGAAACTATAGACACCTCTGAAATGACCACATCAAGTGCCACAATTAAATGGACAAGCAATCCGGACTTTACAATAGGTTACACTTATCGATACAGAGAATTAGGCACGACAGAATGGAGTGAGGAAGTAGCGACTATTTTTACCACAGCACGATTATTTAGTCTTAAAGAATGCACAGAATATGAATTTCAAGTAAGAAATATTTGCCAGTTTGATGTTTCTGAATACGAAACCGACCTTATCTTTAAAACAGAATGCCCAACAAGTACTATGGAAATAGTTAACAATAAGTTAAATTTACATATATATCCCAACCCATTTTACGATAATTTCAATGTAGAGTTTGAATCTTCGGGCTTAAAAAACATTAGGGTTCAACTCTTCAATATCAATGGCAATTTAATTCAAAAGGTTGAATTGGGAGCATTGACGGAGGGGACTACAAACTACAAATTTGGAAACTTATTTGTACCTTCGGGCGTTTATATTCTCACAGTGGCTGACGATCATAGAATCATCGCTACGAAAAAATTAATAAAGATTTAGTTTCATAATCAATAGGGATGATTATTTGAGAGCCGGCTTCTGAAAAGTTGCCGGTTTCTCATTTATAATATGTTCCTGATAAACGTAACTCTTGCATACATCAAAGTATTGAATTTTTCTCGCAAAGTATCCCGGTAAGAATAAGCCTGTGTTTTAAAAAAAATTCCTTCGACATTGAATAATAATGAAGTAATATTGAAACCATTGAGACATTCAGGATTTTCATTGAGGAATTAAGTATTCTCAACTAACCTTAATTTCTTTTATATAACTCTATCAGTATTCATCATTCCCAACACAAATGTCGGCGTAAGTTTGCAAATGTATTCGTGTTGCTTGCTATGATGGAGATAGTTTGTAACTTATGCCTCCGCTCAAACTTTTTACCCCAAGTTTTTATATTAAAAACACAGGAATAAGTGCCGGTTTAGATACTTAATGGTTCGGCTTACTTCTTAAATAAGTTATAGAGAAGTCTAAAAGAAATCATTAATTCCCGATAGCGATAATACCTGATCCGGAAAAAAGGATGGTCTCATTATCCTCCGATTGTAACATCAATTGTGTAGAAAAAGAAATCTTATCCGTTGGCTCATTATCAACATTAGGTAAAAATGTTTCGATTCCTTTTATTCTAAAGTACGATGAGGTCGGTTGGCTGACGGGGAGAATAGAATTGAAATATTTTCCATTCTCGTCATAGTATTCTATATATGTTGAATTCAGAGCCTCAATCATGCCTAGATATTCATTACTTCCTGTAAAATTAATTCTTGAGGAGACCCACTTATCTTCTTCATCCTGAGTAATGTAGAAATTAGCTTCAACTATCGTTTTGGATTCAGCATCAACTACAGAAAGTTTATATTCTCCTAATTGATCAACGGAAATTGATGAATCGAAATAATGTTGGCTACCATCAGGAAAGAATACTGATGAATTGATAATATCAAAGTTAGCTTGGAGAAAAATTTTTGAATTAGAACTGTCTTCTCCTTCAAAAAAGATATGTAGATTTTCAGTTCCCAAATTTTTCAAACCTTCCCCTTTAGTCGTAACATTATAGTAGTATTTCTTACCCTCTAATTCTTTTACCAATTCTACCCTATTCTCTGCTTTTTGCTCAATTAAGTAGCGACTCTCACTAGAGTAGGTTTTTTCTTCACCGTCAATGAATAACTTCATATTCGTAGAAGGAAAGTTTCCGAAAAGACTGGCTTGTACCGACAATTCCCAAAACGGTATTGTATCGCTGTCAAATAAGTCTAATTCTCCGATTTTAGGATAAACATAATTCCCCGAGATGACATCCTGACCAATTATATTTACGACTAAAGCGGATTGTAAGAGTGGCGAAGTTCCATTACTTGGCGCTAAGAGACCTCTGTTAATTCTTAAACTACCAATGGTATCCGACTCTGCAAACATAAAATAATCCTCGATTCCGGCACCCAAAGTTAAGGAGTCGCCATTGACTGTCATATTTACAGTAAAAATGGGATTATCTTCCAATTTATCAATTGGCAAATCATCCAACTTACTACAGGAGGTTAACACAAGCATCAAAAACAACAAAAATCTTATCATATTTAAAACTTTTGTCTAATTTGTATTATTGCCCTGCCCCAATTACTCGCACCGGGTGATCTAAACTCCTCCACTTCATTGGAATTAATATAATTCGACATCGCACTTTCGATTCTTGCCCCAATGATAGTTTTATGTCCAATATAGTATTCATAACCTAGTATAAAATTCCATGTTGGTTCAGGTAAAAATGCTTTATTTCCTATCCAACCTTTTTCTTTTAAAATCCGATCATCTCCGGCTACATTCAAATGGAATTCACCTTTCGAAGCTAGAATTCTTTCTAATTCAACACCGGCAAAAATAACATTCTTATTTTTTCTAAAGCCTACTTCCAGTGGAATAGACATGGAATTAGTTCGCTGTACCTCTAATTCATAAACGTCTTGATCACTTCCAAAACTATAAACGGTTTTTTCATAAGAATATCCCGCATGTCTTGGTGTATTCTGGCTTGCGAATGTAATACCTGTTCTTACAAATAAATTAGGATTTAGGTCTAAACCAATAGATACTCCACCTTTGATCAATAAATAATCAGGTTTTGCCATAAAACCGGTACCCAAAAATGCATCTAAAAATGGTTTTGGCTTTTTATTGATATTATACCACTTATTCTTATTGCTATTAATACTTAGATCCACAGACTCAAAGGAAGAATTAATTTGTTCGGGAAAAATATTGAGAATAGGTTCCACTTCTTCGATTAAATCATTTCTAGTATCATTTTCGTTGGAGACTATCTCATTATCGAAAGTTCCGGGGGTTTCAAAACCGTGTTCTTCCTCAAAAAGTATGGATGAGCTGACCTTCGTTTGTTTGCTTTTATCGCTTATTTTTGGTAAATTCTTTTTTCTACTTTTTGGATAATTTTCATCGTCTGATCCAAAAACATCCACTTCCTCTACATCTGTAACATCATTGCTTTCTGACTGTAATAGGCTATAGTCGTCTGGATTAATAATAGAAATATTTGATTGGTTTGAGTTTTGTAAATCTGTTAATTTTGGATCGTTTGGCTTTAATGTTTTTCCATCCAAGGCTAATATTTCCGAATCTGAAATTGAAATATCCTTTATACTACTTTCATCGGAAACTGCTACATCCACTATTTCTCGAGGAACAGAATCTTCGTGGATTTGACTTTGTATCTTGACGTAATAGAAGATACTGATACCAAGAACTATTATCAAAAGTGTGGCTGCTGTGATATAATCCCAAATAGCTACCGGTCTTTTAATTGGATTTTCATCCAAATAAGCAGACATGCGATCCCAATTGGACGGATCGAAAGGCACATTATTTTCGCCTAGCCTATCTTTGAATAATTTATCAAAATCTTTACCTTCCATTTTCACACTTCTAACCTATATTTAAATGAGGAAATTCAGCTAATACCATTTCTTTCAACTTTTTTCGAGCTTCAGAAAGATACCATTTTGATGTTCCTTCGGGTATACTCATCATTTCTGAAATCTCTTTATGACTAAATCCATCAATAGCAAATAAATTAAAGACTCTCTTGGACTGTTCCGGTAATTTTACCAGCATACTTTGCAGATGCTCATTAGTGAAATGTTCATTCACTTCATTAAGAGTGACTTGACCATTATTCATTTCAAAATCAGTAATTTCTTCTTTGAAGACAATTGCCTTGTGTCGCTGATCTCTTCTGTATTCATCAATACATTGATTAATCATAATTCTTCGAATCCAATATTCAAAGGGTATAGAATAATCGTATTTGTCTAAATTGACCAATATTTTATAAAAACCTATGTTCAAGGAAGCTGAAGCATCCTGCTCATTTTTCTTGTATCTCAAACATACGGACATCAGCAAGGAAAAGAATTTTTTATACAAATTTTCCTGTGCCTGTCTGTTATCTGACATACAGCTTTTTATCAGCAGATTCAATTCGTCCGTATTGGCACTAGACATAGTTTTGCTTTTCGCTTGCTTATTCAAACGGAAAGTTACAGAAATTGGTGCATTTATCGGATAAATTAGCTCAGACAAATCTTCTTTTTTATTTATATTAGTGATTACGCCTTTAAAGTAAAGGAGGTTGGAGGTCAAGAATAAAATGAATTATGATTGTTCAATGAATCCCACGTAATAAATACTTGCTAGAATACTACATAAAAAACGTCTCTGATAAGAAAAGTTCAAGGACAAGGCTTTCGAAGTATCTCATACCAATTAAAAATGAAATCATCACCCATATTAAAAGATATTTGCTCCA
>CALCSX010000418.1 GCA_937894165.1 uncultured Saprospiraceae bacterium
AGTATTTTCTCGGGACACGAGAATTCTATTTCGCTTTTGAAAAGCCATCAAAAACTGTGATGAATCTCTCGATTTTCGAGAATTAAGGTTCAGACAGTTTACCGCAGTGGCGCAGAGGTCGCAGAGAGGGATGCCTACGGCATTGGGGTTGGCTCACAAATTACACGGATTACACAGATGTGGCACAGATGGGATGCCTGCGGCATTTGGCTTAGCCACGAATGTACGAATAGCGGCCGGGTGGGATATTTTTCTTGGCTGAAGGCTTCGGCAGTCGGGAGATTTTTTTATTTCATAGTTTTAGGTTTGAAAATGGGCACGAAGGGGAACCTGCGGCTCGGAGGAGCGACGTGGAGAGGGGTTGGATGCCTGCGGCATTGGAGTCTCCTGCAGATTTCGGAGATTGGGATATGCTTGCAGCATATTTGCTAGATTTTATAGGTAATCAAGAAATCCTAAAATCAAGCGAATCATGGTTCAGACAGTTCACCGCAGAGGCGCAGAGGTCGCAGAGGGATGCCTGCGGCATTAGGGTGTGTCTCACGGATTTCACAGATTTGGCAGATGTGGCACAGATGGGATGCCTGCGGCATTTGGCTTAGCCACGAATGTACGAATAGCGGCCGGGTGGGATATTTTTCTTGGCTGAAGGCTTCGGCAGTCGGGAGATTTTTTTATTTCATAGTTTTAGGTTTGAAAATGGGCACGAAGGGGAACCTGCGGCTCGGAGGAGCGACGTGGAGAGATGTTCGGGATGCCTGTGGCATGGTTTTTCGGTGAAGCAAGGTTTAGTTAACCGCAGAGTCTCCCGCTAGGGCTTTGCCCTATGTTTTGATGAAAATAACTTTGAAAATAGTTTAAAGATGGTTTAAAATGAAAAGATTGATTGGAGTCACAAGTTACAAACTTGCGCCAGCATTGATGTTTGAATGTATGAAAACAAAAAGAGTTATATAGAAGGTCGCAAAAAATTTTTAATTTTA
Organism: uncultured Saprospiraceae bacterium; assembly: GCA_937894165.1. Lineage (GTDB taxonomy): Bacteria > Bacteroidota > Bacteroidia > Chitinophagales > Saprospiraceae > CALCSX01. Next base: position 984 of record CALCSX010000418.1, read on the forward strand.
TTTCAACGAAAAAATAAAAAAACGACTTATTCCTTATAATCTTCTTTCCTACATTTACGCAGTAAATAATAAACTCTTAGCGCGCTTTGCGCCTTCACTTCGCGTGCTTTGCGTAAAAAAACTTGATGAGTGAAACGAAGCATTGGCTAGCTTTGTGGCCTTTGATTCTCCTTAGGGTCTGAATGAGGAATTAGTATTTTCTCGGGACACGAGAATTCTATTTCGCTTTTGAAAAGCCATCAAAAACAGATGATTCTTTCGATTTTCGAGAAATAACAGCAAAATCATTATACTATTTCGCGAATCAATTGAAAGGTTTTGGTTCTTATGCGGGGGTTGTTGACATCGGGCTCTCTGGTGTTGACCCAAAAAAACACCTCCAATTTATAATGGGTATCTGTTATTTCAAGGATTTCTACGCTGGGGCTTTTCGGCTTTTTCAAAATTCCGGGAATAGTAGATAGACGCTGCAAGGCTCTATCCCGAAAATCATCATAGCTCTTGTTGCGGGGTAGATTAATAAAGAAGCTGAGACGTTGAAAGCCGTCGATGGTATAGTTAATCAACGGTGTTTTAATAACGGCGCCGTTGGGAATGAAAATATCTCGGCCGTCGCCGGTCTTAATGGCAATTTCCCGTAGATTGATGGAGACAATTTTGCCGCGATGACCGGAGGATTCGATGATATCCCCCATTTTGAAGGGACGTTTGAAGGCTAAGAGTATTCCCGCCAGAAAATTTTCCCCTATATCTTTGAAGGCAAAACCGAGGATAAAAGCGGTCAATCCCGCCCCTGCAAGTAGCTGCGAAGCCGAGCGCTGCCAGCCCATTATGTTGAGAATCAATACCAAGCCTATGATGAAAATAACTACCTCCAATAATCGACCGAGAAAGGAAATCATTAAGGTATCCTCGGCTCTGGTGAGATATTTTCGTAAAATGGATTTTAAAATGCGGGTGACGAGGATGAAAATGAGAACGGCAACTAGTCCTAAGATAAGTCTTGGGGTATATGCCACCAAAATATCGTAGTAGTTTTGAATCTCCTTGAGAACGTCTTGCCAAAAATTCTGAAGCATATTCTCCTGTGCTTAATTTTAAAAAGTGCCCGGGACTGGACTCGAACCAGCACAGCCGTAAGCCACTACCACCTCAAGGTAGCTTGTCTACCAATTTCAACACCCGGGCAGGGTTGCAAATATACAAAGCTTATAACAAAATTTTATGGGTTTTTGATTTATTTGAGATTTATTTGTGGTGGATATGGGGGTCAAGTTTTGGGGAAAATGTTGGTACAGTTACAAGCTTGGGTCATAATTAGTACGTTTTGTTATGATTTTTGCTTCCTTCGGGCAAAAATCTCGCCAAAACGAGGGGGTTTTATTATTGTTTCACAGGGCTTCACCCTGTGCTGAGATATTGCGCCACCTTCGGGGCTTTTATTCATCGAACAAAAGGTAAATTTTATCATAATGATGTCTCGGAATTATGGATCCCGCATCAGCGATAGCAGCCGGCACGCAGTAAGGCGAATAGCGCGGTGATGAATGTGGAGAGCAGCGGAACATTCATCAGATGCCCAAAGCAAAAAAGAATTAAATCCCATATTAATCATTGACGGCCGGCTAAATCCATAAATTGTTTGGAAAATTAGCGGGATTTCTGCTCTCGAATATTTACCTTTGCCCCAATTTAAGCAAACGGTAAAAAAATCCCCATGCCAAAAGACAATTCTATCAAATCAGTACTCATCATCGGGAGTGGCCCTATCATCATTGGACAGGCTTGTGAGTTTGATTATAGCGGCTCTCAGGCTTCGAGATCACTTAGAGAAGAGGGCATAGAGGTATCTCTTATTAACTCCAATCCGGCTACAATAATGACGGATCCCGTGACTGCGGATCATATTTATCTGATGCCACTGACAATAGAAAGTATTGAGAAAATCCTTCAGGACAGAAAAATAGATGCTGTACTGCCTACAATGGGGGGTCAAACAGCATTAAATTTGGCTATTGAGGCTTCTGAACATGGCATCTGGGACAGGTATGGCGTAAAGATGATCGGGGTAGATCTGGCGGCAATCGAACTGACGGAGAATAGGGAGGCTTTCAAGCAACATATGATAAAAATCGGTGTCGATGTGGCGCCGTCAAAAATAGCGAACTCTTACTTAGAGGGTATGGAAGCTTCACAGGAGATAGGTTTTCCGCTTGTGATCAGACCTTCTTATACGCTCGGGGGTACAGGGGGTGGATTTGTCCATAATGAAAGTGAGTTTGAGGAGGCGCTGAAGCGAGGATTGAATGCTTCACCGACGCACGAGGTGTTGATAGATAAGGCGGTGTTGGGATGGAAGGAGTTTGAGTTGGAGCTGCTTAGAGACAAAAATGACAATGTGGTGATCATCTGTTCTGTCGAAAATGTGGATCCTATGGGGATTCATACCGGAGACAGTATCACGGTGGCGCCGGCGATGACGCTTTCCGACAGGGCGTATCAGCATATGCGGACTTCCGCTATCAAAATGATGAGATCTCTGGGGAATTTCTCGGGGGGCTGCAATGTGCAGTTTGCGATGAATCCGGTGGATGAGAAAATAATTGCTATCGAGATCAATCCGCGTGTTTCGAGGTCTTCTGCTTTGGCATCAAAAGCGACGGGATATCCCATAGCGAAAATAGCGGCGAAACTGGCGATAGGATATACGCTGGATGAATTGAAAAATCAAGTTACAAAAACGACTTCGGCTTTCTTCGAGCCTACCCTAGACTATGTGATAGTGAAGATGCCGCGATGGAATTTTGATAAATTTCCGGGTGCTGATGACAGATTGGGATTGCAGATGAAATCTGTAGGAGAGGTGATGGGAATAGGTCGTAGCTTTACTGAGGCTTTGCAGAAGGCTTGCCAGTCGCTGGAAAATAATAGACTGGGTCTGGGGGCTGATAAGAAGGAGTGGATCAGGACGGAGGATATCCTTGAGAGGCTGGAGAAGGCGAGTGATGATAGAATATTCAGACTGAAAGATGCGCTCAGACTAGGTGTGGCGGAGCGAAGCATTCAGAAACTTACGAATATTGATCCTTGGTTTATCCGTCAGATTAAAAATCTGGTGGATCTTGAGGATCAGTTGATGAGATATAATCTTCCGGATGAAATTCCGTATGATTTCTTCTTGCAGATCAAGAGAAATGGCTATTCGGACGGGCAAATAGCCTGGCTGATGCGGGTGGACGAGCATGTGGTGACGAAGGCGAGGAAGGCATTGGATCTGAAGCGGGTTTTCAAAATGGTGGACACTTGCGCGGCGGAATTTGAGTCTACAACGCCATATTTTTACTCTACTTTCGATGAGGAGAATGAGAGTATTCCTTCGGACAATCCGAAGAAAGTAATCGTATTAGGTTCGGGGCCGAACAGGATCGGGCAGGGGATAGAATTCGATTATTGCTGTGTGCATGGGGTGCTGGCATTGAAGGAGGAGGGTTATGAGGCGATAATGATCAATTGTAACCCGGAAACGGTGTCGACTGACTTTGATATAGCGGATAAGTTGTATTTCGAGCCGGTTTTCTGGGAGCATTTGCTTGAAATCATCGAATTGGAGAAGCCTTTGGGGGTTATTGTGCAATTGGGTGGGCAGACGGCGCTGAAATTGGCGGAGAATTTGGAGCGGGCAGGCATTCCGATCATTGGAACTTCTTATAGTTCGATGGACTTGGCAGAGGACAGGGGAGCCTTCTCGGGACTTTTGAAGGAGTTGGATATTCCTTATCCGGAGTATGGCGTTGCCAATTCAGCTGATGAGGCTTTGGATATTGTGAAAAAGGTTCCTTATCCTGTTTTGGTTCGTCCTTCTTATGTTTTGGGCGGGCAGCGAATGAAAATTGTTATCAATGATGCGGAGTTGGAGCGGGCGGTTCTTTCGATATTCAAGCACTTGCCGGATAATAAGGTTTTGATAGATCAATTCTTAGAGAGAGCGAAGGAGGCTGAGATTGATGCGATATGTGATGGTGAGAATGTGCATATTATGGGAATAATGGAGCATATCGAGCCGGCGGGAATTCATTCCGGTGACAGTTCGGCGGTGTTGCCATCGTACAGTTTATCGGATGATGTTTTGGAGAAAATGAAGGAATACACGATTCAATTGGCGAAAGCTTTGAAAATAAAGGGTTTGATTAATATTCAATTTGCCATTAAAGATGATAAAGTGTATGTCATCGAGGCCAATCCACGGGCTTCGCGTACTACTCCGTTCATCGCTAAGGCTTACAAGGTGCCTTATTTGAATATTGCCACGAAGGTGATGTTGGGAACGCATAAGCTGACGGATTTCGATATGACGAACAAGATGGAGGGTTATGCTATCAAGATTCCGGTCTTTTCTTTCGATAAATTCCCGAATGTGGATAAGAAGTTGGGGCCTGAGATGAAGTCGACGGGGGAGATGATATATTTCATCAAGGATTTGAAGGATGCGAAGTTTAGGGAGTTGGATAGGAACAGGTCGATGTATTTGTATCAGTAGGTTTTAATTTTTTAGCTGTGAGCTACGAGCTGTGAGCTGCGAGCTTTGGGCTGATTTCTTTTGGAATTGTTCATTACTAATTACGAATTGTTGTGTGGGAACTGCGGGTGGGGGTGCCCCTCTTCAGGGGGTTAGGGGGCTGGGAGGCCTTTGG
>CALCSX010000419.1 GCA_937894165.1 uncultured Saprospiraceae bacterium
AACAGACATCACATCGCGTCGGGGGACTGCCATGGGCGGGCAGTCCCAATTCTTCATCGTAGAAACCTGCATAATAGGGAGGGTTAGGAATGTAGTCATTAGCTTCTTTCCTGTCCCATTGCCAGCGCAGGGGAGCTCCCGGAATACTTTGATACACCCAGTCGAAATTTAATGTTGGATGGTCGTCAGATAGTGATTTTACCATATCTGGAATTTGATCACTAAGACTGTGACCGATATAAAAAGCTTTCTGAGGCTGTGCGAAGGATGTGTTGGATGAAATATATACCAGTATTGTAATTGTAAATATCAAAATCTTTTTCATAATCCTTTTCTTTTGAAAAAATTTTCTTTAATCTTCAAACAGGATTAAATATACACATTTTTCAAATGGTGAGAATCTCAGTTGTTTGAAATTTTAAATAATGATTTGATCATCAATAAGTTTTTAAATTGCAGATTTGTTTTTTGACATACTTAGGGTTTGGACAACCATAAATACTAAGGTAGAAACTGATATTCCAAAAAAGTTGGCATCCAAACCAAAAGGAAGGTCTGCATCGATGGCTATCAGCACTAAAGTAGTCATTCCACCTGAAATCATTGCTGCAATTGCCGCAGCAGAGGATGGCTTTTTGATAAATAATGATGCCAATACTGGGACGAGCAGACCTGAAACCATAAAAGCGTAGGAATAGAGCATTAGTTCAAGCACATTTTGCATATTGGTGGCGAGAATAATTGCAAAAACACCAATGATAAAGGTGATTAGTTGTGAGTTTAAGATGGAAGTGGATTTGATATCACCTTTTAAATAACGTAAAATATCAGTAGTGAAGTTCCCGGATGCTGCCATCAAACAACTGTCAGCAGTCGACATAATAGCTGAAAAATAAGCCGACATCATCAATCCCATCAATCCTACCGGTAAAATAGTTCTCAGTAACAAAGGCAAGCCCAACTCAGGGTCTAGATCTGTCCCTGCGGCATATCCGGCATATTCAAACATTCCTTGATCGAAAGCTATTCGGGCTAAAAGGCCAAGTATTATTCCCATAAATGCCATTACCGGCCACTCAAATAAGCCTGCAATTCTCCATGCCTTGATAGCAGTTTTTTCATCTCTACAGGCATAAATTCTTTGGTATAATGTCATTCCTACAAACCATATTGGCACAATAGTTATAAACCAATTGAATAAGGTGACCGGGGCAATATTGGTGAGACTTAGAAAATTCTCAGGAAGAGCTGATGAGATAGCAGCCCATCCACCCAGGTGAAAATAGGCAATTGGAATTCCGATCCCTATTAGTCCCACCATTAAAATAATCCACTGTATTGTATCTGTGTAAATTACTGCTTTTATACCACCAATTACTGTATAAACTACAGCGATAATTCCCATTATTAATACTGCATTATTGATTGTGATAGCGGGGAAGGTGGCGGACGCTAATTTGGCTCCGGCTAGAATTTGAGAGCTCGTGAAGCCTATATATCCAATGAGGGAAATAATTCCGGCTATTAAAGCCACTTTAGGACTATAATAATGTGCCAAGGATTGAGGGAAAGTGAGAAAATGGTTTTTTTTTGCCAAAGGATACACCTTAGGAATTAAAAATACCGCGCTCAGCCATGCGCCTATTAAACCTGTGAAAAGCATCCAACTCCCTGAAAGCCCCATCACAAATCCCAGTCCACCTAATCCTATTGAAAAGCCACCCCCCACATCCGTTGCTACCACCGAAAGTCCGATGTGCCCGGCTGACATATTTCTACCCCCTACATAGTAATCCTCTTCGGAATTATTTTTTCTCATAAAATATACTCCTATCCCCAGCATACAAATGAGGTAAGCTATAAAAATAGATAAGTCCAGATAATGTATAGACATGTTTCTTGTTTAAAATAATTATGGCTGAAGCTCAGCATTTATGAGAAAAATATAGAAGCTTTAAAAAGCTAAGAAGGATTCTTTCCGATCTGAAGTAGGCAAATATGACCATTGATTTTCGGAAATCATAATAATCAGTCATAATAATGGACCATATGATTATCAATTGCCTATAATTTGAGATATTGAATACTTTTATTTTAATTATTGTTTAAATAAATTTGAGACAATAATTTACTTGTTAGGTAATGAATATTTCGCTTCAAAAATTGTAACTTTAAGCGATACTTTATCAAAAAATATTTTCAAGAATTCATATGAATATTGAAACTGATGAGAAAATAGTTCTGGAATTTAAGAAGACAGGGAACCAACGGCTGTTGAACCCTCTCTTTAGAAAATATACAGATGTGATGTTTGGGGTGGCTTTTTATTATGTTTCTAACCGTGAGCGAGCTATGGATATAGTGATGGATTCCTATGAAGTTATGATAAAATCAATTCATAAGAAAAATATTACTCACTTTAAAGCTTGGGCATTAGGAATTTGTCGCAATTTATCACTTAAAAGATTGCGAGATGATAAAACTTTCCTTGAATTAACAGAATTTACCGA
>CALCSX010000420.1 GCA_937894165.1 uncultured Saprospiraceae bacterium
CGAGACTTAATGTCAAGAACATGACAAACAATCATGACTCAAACTTTGGGCATCAAATGAAAAATAGCGACCTTTGCAAAAAATTAAACACATGGATACAAGTTTTTTGAAAAATCTGAATTTGGAAACTACAAATTCCGGTACTTCTACAGGATTGAAATTTTATTCTTCAGATAAAAATATAGACTCTTACTCACCTGTCGATGGCAAGCTCATCGGCTCAGTGAGTGTGACCACAAAGGAACAATACGAATCTGTCGTAAATGCCGCCGTCGAAGCATATAAAGAATGGAGATTGGTGCCGGCGCCTAAGCGTGGGGAGATAGTCCGACAAATGGGGCAGGTTTTGAGAGACAACAAGGAAGATTTAGGTAAACTGGTGTCATACGAAATGGGAAAAAGCTTGCAGGAGGGCTATGGAGAGGTGCAGGAAATGATAGACATTTGTGATTTTGCGGTAGGTTTGAGCCGTCAATTGTATGGTTTTACCATGCATTCGGAAAGGCCCTTACACAGGATGTATGAGCAGTGGCACCCGATTGGAATCGTGGGAATTATCTCCGCTTTTAACTTTCCGGTGGCTGTTTGGTCATGGAATGCGATGTTGGCTTTGGTATGTGGAGATGTATGTATCTGGAAGCCATCGGAAAAAGCACCTTTGTGTTCAATAGCTGTTCAACATTTGATGAACAAAGTTTTAAAAGCCAATAAAATACCAGAGGGAATTCTCTCTACCATTAACGGTGATTACAAAGTCGGCGAATTAATGACAAAAGACAGCAGAATCCCTCTCATTTCCGCTACAGGAAGTACCAGAATGGGCAAAATAGTAGCTGCTACCGTGGGCGAGCGTCTCGGCCGTTCCCTGCTTGAATTGGGAGGAAATAACGCTATGATTATCACGCCTTCTGCCGATCTCGAAATAGTATTAGTCGGAGCAGTTTTCGGAGCTGTAGGCACTGCAGGTCAGCGTTGTACATCTACCCGAAGATTGATTATTCACGAGAGTATTTATGAAGAGGTGAAGAATAAAATTGCCAAAGCTTACCCGCAGTTGAAAATCGGAAATCCATTGGATGATAAGAATCACGTAGGTCCTCTTATCGACAAGGATGCGGTAAATACTTACCTTGACGCTATTGAAAAAGCGAAGGCTGAAGGCGCAAAATTTGTGGTCGAAGGTGGCGTTTTAGAGGGATCGGGCTATGAGAGCGGCTGCTATGTGAGGCCATGTATCGCTGAGGTTGAAAATAGCTATAAAATAGTGCAGCATGAAACTTTTGCTCCCATTTTATACCTAATCAAATACAGCGAACTGGAAGAGGCTATCGCAATTCAAAATGATGTCCCTCAAGGTCTTTCTTCAGCTATAATGACGACCAATATGAGGGATTCGGAATTATTCTTATCCGCTGCGGGCTCAGATTGTGGGATTGCAAATGTGAATATAGGCACCAGTGGAGCAGAAATTGGAGGGGCATTTGGAGGAGAAAAGGAAACCGGTGGTGGTCGCGAAAGTGGCTCAGATTCATGGAAAGCTTACATGAGAAGACAGACAAATACTATCAATTACAGTACTAAATTGCCCCTAGCGCAAGGAATTACTTTCGATTTATAAATTATGTTGAAGCAAGGACATCTCGTTATAATAATAGCAATTCTCTGTTGTATTCTAACGGGATGTTACTCTCTTGGAACCTTCCAAAGTGGGCGGTCCCTGGGCAAGGGCTATGAAGAGCGGGGGGTAGGTCTTTCGGTATTGAATACGCCGAGTTTTGAAGATTCCATTGTAACGACGCAATTTCTGCCTTCTTTAGAGATCTTCGGAGGTCTGGGTTTAGGGGAGAAAACCGACTTGAATTATCGATTTTCGGGAATTTATGCTGCGCTCGAGTTGAAGCATCAAATTATAGGGGATCAAAGATCCAAATGGTCGGGCTCCATCAGCGGGGGAGGCGGTTCAGCGGTGAATTTAAGTTTTAATGATGTTTTTATATCCGGATATTTCTCCTATCGACCGAAATCATTTATAGAATTAACCCTGAATCCGAAAGTTTCCAGAATTTGGTTGTATAGCGATGATGTTAATGCAGATATGGATTTGTTGGGTGCCAATTTAGGGGTTTTGTTTGGAAATAAGATCCAACTGGGCATCACCGGAGGATATTTTCAAGTTTTTGATTACCGACTAGATAGGGTAGCGCAGGGCAGCAGCGGGCTGGGTGTATGGAATGTTGGAATAGGATTTAAAATCCATTTTTTATCCAACTTCTTGAAGCGCTAAATCAGTAATATAGAAGGATTACGACCTTTTAAATCGGTGTAATATATTATATTTATAGGCACTAATCAGATTCAAATAGCTTCTTCACTAGTAGATTATCAAAATATCAAAAGTAATAGGAAATGATTGACCTGGACTTGCTAATCAAACTTTTTGGCAACAGAGAGACTGTTAATAAATTTCTTTTAGTTTTTCAAAAAGATGTGCCGGTCTTAATGGACAAATTGAAGGAAGATCATTCCGCAAAATTGGCTGAAGAAGTAGCCATTAATGCCCATAGTTTAAAAAGTCAATTTACTTATTTGAAGGCTGAGCGAGCAAAAGATCTGTCGATTCAGATAGAATTACAATGCAGCAGCTCTACGGAATATCCCTTCCCCACAATTGAACGTTTGATCAAAAACTTAGAGGCTGAAATAGAACTGATTTTAATCGAAATCGAAAGGTTGGTTTAATTCTAA
>CALCSX010000421.1 GCA_937894165.1 uncultured Saprospiraceae bacterium
CTACTGACATACTGTTGTCACTTTCTATTTGTAAATTGTAGAAAATAAAAAACTACAATCATGAATATTATAATGGGCGCCTCCGGGCAGGTAGGCTCGATGATAGTGGAAAAACTTAGTATTAATAACCCCTCCGTACGAGCAATAATGCGAAATCCTCAAAGTATCACTACAAAAAATGTGGAGATATTACAAGCAGATTTATTCAATGAAAAAGATATGTTTCAGGCTATGAAGGAGGGCGAAACAGCCTTCCTCCTTACACCTGAAGATCCCACATCCAATGACATTATCGGTGATACTGAGAAAATAGTAACTAATTATAGAAATGCCATTGAAGCCAATGGGATTCGAAGGGTTGTCGCTCTCTCCTGTGTAGGGGCGCAGATAAAAGCAGGTACAGGAAATATTTTAATGTCTAGGATGTTAGAGCAAAGTCTTGCGGATCTTCCTATAGAAAAAATTTACGTGCGACCCTCCTATTATTACAGTAATTGGCTGGGATTTTTGGATACAGTTCAAAAACATGGAGTACTCCCCTCATTTCTGCCCGCTGATCTCAATATTGAGATGAATTCTCCACAGGATGTAGCGGATTTTATCGCTGAAATTATCATGGATGACTTTTCTGATATAGAAACTAGCATCTATGAACTTGTCGGTCCACGAAAATACAGCCCGAAAGATGTGGCAGAATATATTTCTAAAATATTGGGTAAATCTATAAATTTAGAACCGATCCCTCAGGTTAAATGGAAAGAATCACTAATTCAAGCTGGTTTTACAGAAAATGCTTCTGAAAATTTAATCGAGATGACCCAGGCTTTAATTGATAATGTTGCCAAACCGGAATTCCCGGATTGTCTGAACCGCTTGTCTTCTCCTCTTGATAGTTATTTAAAAGACAAAATCGGACATTAAATCTTAAACTTTGAAACTTAACTTAATTTTGTTCTTATAAATTTCTTTATAGATCTTCATCCGCATCAGGGGTAGTAGCGAACTCGAGAGAGGGACGAACGAAGTAAAGCGGATGACCCGACCCTGTCCTGTAATTCAAAATCTGTTTATCAAGTTTTTTCTATTTGCAGGACAGGGTGATGCCCAAATTCACTTCAATCAATTTCTATTTTCCCCTTCCATTATTTGCTAATCCATAAATTTGTTTAATTTTAATCTGCATTTTTGCAAAATCACAGTCTCAAGTGAATGTTTATGGTATTAAGGTTACTCATTTGCTCTATTTTATCATTAATTTTACTTTCTCCGGCGCAGGCGCAACAGATTACACAATCTATCAAAGGACTTATTTTAGATAAGACTTCACAACAACCGATAGTAGGGGCAGCGGTGTATTTAAAAGACAAAATGGAAACTTACAATGCCGTCTCAGATATAGATGGGCGCTTCGAAATTCCCCAAGTGCCTGTCGGAAGAATTAGTCTGGAATGCAAGTATATCGGTTATGAAACTTGGTTGTCGGAGGAATTAAATCTCACCTCCTCCTCTGCACTCATCCTTGAAATAGAATTACTGGAAACGGCTTATACAACAGAAACTGTAACAGTATCCGCCCGCAGTCGTGGGAGTGAGCCGCTGAATGAAATGACCTTGGTAAGTGCCCGCTCCTTCACGGTCGAGGAAACTTCACGATACGCCAGTTCCGTTAACGATCCGGGGCGAATGGCGATGGGTTTTCCGGGTGTGCAACCGCAGCGGGACACGAGAAACGA
>CALCSX010000422.1 GCA_937894165.1 uncultured Saprospiraceae bacterium
TGGATACCACGGAAGAGTTCTTAGATTATATGAACGAGAACTATCCAAAAGCGCTTGACAGGCTGAAAGAAATTTGTGAAAAGTAAATTACAGATACATTAACTTAAAGTAAAAAGGAAAGCCGATTAATATTCAATTCGGCTTAACCTTATCTTTGTCCGATTTGATTTGATGGATATTTAATAATTATGAGACAAAAGCGCAACCTTAATACGGAATGACATAATTCAATATGAAAATACTTAGACATCTGTTCTCATTTATCCTTCCCGTCCTAGTGTTAATCATTGTTCCACTTATCTTAGAAAATGATTTTCGCGTCGGAGAGCTGTGGACCACTATTCCCGGTATTGGTCTTCTTGGTGTCGGGATGTTGATCATTATTAATACCATTGTCATGTTCATAAAAAAAGGAAGAGGTACGCTCGCACCCTGGGATCCCACCCGGAATATAGTTACTGATGGGCTCTACGCTTATGTCCGCAATCCCATGATCCCGGGCGTGTTAACAGTATTAGCTGGTGAATCCTTACTTTTTAGGTCTATAAACATTGCTTTTTGGTCTATCCTGTTTTTTCTATTCAATCATCTATATTTCATCTTCTCAGAAGAGCCGGGTTTGGCAAAAAGATTCGGTCAGGAATATCACGAATACAAACAAAATGCACCTCGGTGGATACCGAGATTAAAACTGTGGCACCCCGGAAATAAAAAGGCTTAAGAAATCAGAACAAGCACGTAAATACACTAGATTATTGATGCCCATTTCAACAAATCATTTCCTTCAATTGTTTTTACATTTCATTCCCTTTTTGCGAATTATTAAAGGAAGAAATAAGTTAAAAACGGTGGAAGGTTCTGCGTAAAGAATGTAGTATTTAGTTCATTACAAGAGGGATTGAAACTTTATTAGAAATAAGGTCAGCCTAATCAGGGGATAAAACCTCTGAATCCTTTAATGAAAATTCTTTCAAAATGAAAAGCAAAAAAGAACATATAAATCCTGAGGGACTTTTGAAAAGTGCCGCTTTTTCGCAAATCGTAACAACGCAAGGAAACGGCAAAACCATGTATATTGGAGGTCAAAATGCGGTTGACCATAATTCCAAGCTTGTTGGGAAAAATGATATTGTATCCCAGACCGAACAGGTAATGAAAAATTTAGAAACCGCATTAAAAGCTTGTGGAGCTGATTTTGAAAATCTTGTCAAACTGGACATTGCCGTCGTTCAGGGACAAGATATTACAAAGGGTTTTGAGGCATCTCAGAAATTTTTAGGAAAAATTCCCAACCCACCCTTAGTTAAGACTCTTGTTGTCGCAGGGCTTGGACATCCCGACTGGCTTCTTGAAATAGATGCGATTGCATTTCTTCCTGACCAATAAAAAAGAGAAAATGGCAAAACCAATCGGAAAAACCAAAGACGTAGGTTTTCAATTCGGACTTCAGAAAACATTCCCCATCTCAGAAAAAAGGGCGTGGGAATTCATGTTTTCTGACGAGGGACTGAAAATTTGGCTTGGCGACCTAAAAGATAAGCTTGAAATTAAAGAGGAAAATCAAACTAAAGATGGCATCATAGTCTTCATCCGTGTTCTTAAACCCAATTCACATATTCGTATGAATTGGAAAAAGAAAGATTGGGACAATAATTCGACGCTCCAGGTTCGGGTAATTGGTAAAAGTGAAAATAAAACCACAATCAGTTTTCATCAAGAAAAACTGACAGATTCTAATCAAAGAGAAGAAATGAAGAGGTATTGGAATAAAAAAATGGACAAAATAAATAGTGAGATAGGAATAACAGGTCAATAACTTGAAGAAGCGAATAGCGAATTCACCCTCATCAAAAATATAGCTCTTATTTCTAAAAAGAAATCCCCCTCCTGACACAAGGCTGTCACCGGAATAATATACTTTTGAATTTTTAATCTATAACTACACTCATGGAAAAGACTAAAATGGATAATTTCAGACTGATCGGCTTAAAATTAGAGCACAAAACCACCAACGAAAACGGTCAGGCAGCTATTGATTGCGGTAATATGTGGCAGCGATTTGAAAAGGAAATGATTTTCCACCTTATTCCTGACAAGCTCGACTATGCCATTCACGCAGTTTATTACGATTACGACAAAGATGAAACAGCGCCATACGCCTATTTTATTGGCTGCAAAGTCTCTGACTCAGCCGAAATTCCCCCTAATTTGTCTGAATTACTCATTCCGGCACAGACATATCTAACAAGGACTGCCCGGGGAGTGATGCCCGCTTGCATCGCCGAAGAGTGGCAGAAAATTTGGGCTAGCAAAATAGATCGGAAATTCGGCTTCGATTTTGAAATATATGACGAAAGAAGCATGGACTGGAGCAACGCTGAAGTAGATATTTTCCTATCGGTGAATGAATAAAAAGGTTGGCTTCTGAGAATTCTCGAAATTCCAGAGCGAAAGTCTTTTATAGCTATGATGGGCCTACCCTTCGGGTCGCTACGTTCCAGGCTCGCTAATCGCTCGGTCCTGCGGACTTCCTGCGCAATGCTGGGAACCTTTCACATCGCTAGGCCGGGAGAGAGTGGGGTCAGGCGAGCGGATTGGTGAACACATGGTAAAATTTTAAAGAATCACGAAAAAGAAAGAAGTCTTCTTATATATATTGTCAATTTGGTCCGTTGAAAAAATCCATTAAAGATAACGTAGAGACGCACGGCCGTGCGTCTAAAATGTGTCGAAAATTATAATTTTTTCCACGAGATTATACGGATTCGGATATGCTTGCAGCAAATTTTTAGATGCTAGAGATTGATCTAAAGAGTGAATTGAAATCCAAACAATTTAATCAAGAAATCCTAAAATAAAGGTTCTGACAATGTACCGCAGAGGTCGCAGAGAAAATAATACCAAAACGCCTTCCCCTTTCAACCGCCTTCACTCTATTTACGCAGTAAATAAACACCTCTTAGCGACCTTCGCGCCCTCCCTTGGCGTACCTTTGCGTTAAAAAAACTCGGTGAGTGAAACGAACCATTGTATGGTGGGTGAAATGAATCTAATACCTTGCTTTGTAACCCTTTTAGGTAAAAAAAGGGATCCATAGCTTTAAAATATTAATTTGATCCTTTAGCGTGAGACTTTGTGGTTAAAAACATATGCCGCAGGCATCCAACGGTGTACTTATCCCATTTTTTCAACCTATTAACTCTAAATTAATCCTCTTACATCCCTCGCATTTATTAATTTTTATTACCTTCAAGACAAATAATCCGGATGAATGCGAAAGGTGGGAGCCATTTCAGGATTATTTCCTTTATAGCTTTGCAGAGGCCTCGTCTCAATGACTTTGATTTTGGGAAGTAATTATCCTTGCATGTGTGTGCAATGATTAAAAACATCCTACCAAAAACATCAATTTCCTTTTTCAAAAATGAAGTAATTAAGACATATTCATCCGATGCAAAAAAATCAATATAGTGACCTTTTTCTCAACCAAACCAAAGACCGAATTTGGGTGATTGATCGCAATTTATTACTGGTTTATGCCAATAAAGCTTATCTCAACCTAATGAAGGACGTAACCGGTGAAGAAAAAGAGCTCAATACTCCCATTCTAGTCGAAGGTTTCGAAGAGGGATATACGGAAAAATGGAAATCTTACTATCGTCGTGCGCTTTCAGGAGAGAATTTTGAAATCGAAGAACATTTCTACAACTCAGTAACCAAATCATTTGAGTATGGTCATATTGCCCTTTCTCCAATCCATGATGAAAATGGCGAAATTCTGACTGTAGCCTGCCGCTCTACAGATATCACCTCGGTCATTAAACAAAAAGATTATGCAAGCCGACTAATGGATGCATCTCTTGATGTTTTCTGTACCATTGACGAGGCGGGAAAATTTGTATTTGTGAGCGCTGTCTCCGCTGACCATTGGGGCTACCCGCCTGATGAACTGATAGGTATGCCTTACAGGGATCTAATTATTGAAGAAGATAAAGAAATGACAGATCTCGTGGCTGCTGAAATCATGGCCGGGAGAGAATTCAAATCTTTCTCTAACCGATTCCGCAAGAAAAATGGAGATATCGCCTATAATTTATGGTCAGCCCGCTGGAGCCACGATTCGAATTTGATGTACTGTGTTGCGAGAGATGAAAAGGAGAAAATCGAAGAAAAACACCGTCTAAAATTGCTCGAAAAAGTAATCAATAGCACTTCAGATCCGATTTTAATTACCGAAGCTGCACCGCAGGATTTACCCGGTCCAAGAATCGTTTTTGTCAATGAAGCTTTTACAAAAATGACCGGATATACCGCTGAAGAAGTGATTGGGAAAAACCCTAGAATTCTGCAAGGTCCGGACTCAGATTATGAAGAATTAAAGAAGTTAGGTGAAAAAATGAGACGATGGGATTCTTCAGAGTTAACCGTTCTAAACTATACAAAATCAGGTGAACCATACTGGGTAAATTTCGCTGTTAGCCCTGTAGCCAATGAAAAAGGGTGGTATACACATTGGATTTCTGTACAAAGAGATGTTACAGAGCAGAAAAAACAGGAAGCAGAAAAAGAATTACTCAGTCAGATAAGCTTAAGTTTTAACAATGAAGAGGAATTGATTCCGGCGGCCAACCTCCTATGCGAAAATCTATATTCCTTCGGCAAATTTGATTTGATAGAACTCTGGTGTCCCAATATTGAGCAAACACAGATAAAACTTATGGGTCGTAGCACCCGGAACCAAGCTTTCTATGAACATGAACCATCGGAATCCTCTTTTCAGAAAAATGAAGGTTTACAAGGACAAGTTTGGGAAAAGGGTACACAGCTTCTATGGGATGAAAAACAAATCAATAAAGACTTCGTCAGGAAAAAAGGAGCTACGCAGGTTGGGCTGCAAGCTATACTTGGAATTCCCTTGACATTTAACGATGAATTGGAGGGAGTTCTGTTGATTGGAACCAAGCGAAATCCGAAATATTTGGAAGAAAGCAGCTCGGTTTTAACTCGTCTGGAAAAATTTATTGGTTCGGAAATTCACAGGAAGAGACTAGAAAATGACCTTAGAAATGTGTTCGAAGCAATTCCTGAAATTCTTTGCATCACTGACTTTGAAGGGCGTTTTTTAAAAATTAATTCTGCCGGATGTGCCCTCTTAGGATACTCCCCGGATGAAGTATTGTTCATTCCTTAGAGGAATTTGCCCTTGAAGAAGATAAAGGTAAATTCGAACAAAAAATTAAGCTTGTTACAAAAGCGGCTTCGGTTTTTACTTTTGAAAATCGTTTTTTGTCGAGAGATGGGCATGTAATATGGTTGAATTGGAACTGTAATCCTGCCTTGGAAGATGGATTGGTGGATGCTTCCGCAAAGAATATTACAGCAGAGGTCCAATTGAGGGAGCTAAATGCCCAAGCCGGGTCACTGGCAAAAATTGGTTCCTGGGAAATCAATTTAGAAAAAAATACGCTTTTCTGGTCTAAAATGGTTTATCTATTGCATGAAACAGATCCCAATTCCTATACTCCGGTTGTAGAATCGGCTCTTGATTTTTATCGGGAAGATTTCAAGTTACTCGTTACGAAAAGCATTGAAAAGAGTATGACTTCGGGTGAGGGCTTTGATTTTGAAGCAGTGATAATCACGAAAAAGCTTAAAGAAAGATGGGTGAGATCTATAGGCAATGTGGAACACATAAATGGTATTGCAAAAAGAGTATTTGGTAGCTTTCAGGATATTACTGACAGAAAAGAGTCAGAAATAAGATTGCAATCATTTGCCAATAATCTATCGGGAGTAGCTTTTCAGTATATAATACATCCTGATGGTACTGACGATATGAAGTATGTAACTGATGGCGCAATGAAGGTATTCGGTTTTGATGCTGATAGCGTGATGAAAGACAATGAGCTTGTTTGGAAGCAAATTGAATTGGCCGGAGATATTGATGCAGTCAGGAAGAGTATTAGGATTTCGGCAGAGACTAAGTCTGATTGGAAGTTTCAATGGCGATACATCATGCCCAACAATGAACTGCGCATGCATGCCGGTTATGGGTCTCCGACCTTTTTGCCTGATGACACAGTGGTTTTCAACTCGCTCATTTTGGATATTACCCAAGAACACAGAAGGGAGGAACTTCTAGAAAACGCTTCTAAAATGGCGAAAATCGGGAGTTGGGAGTTTAATATGATAGATCATGAGAATGATGGCATGTACTGGTCACCAATGACGCGTGAAATTCTGGAAGTAGATGACAGCTACGATCCAACAATGACGAGTGGATTTGAATTTTACACCGGTGAACACAAGGAAAGGATTCGTCAGGCAGTAGTCCAATTAATTGAAACGGGGAAGAATATTGACATTGAAGTGCTCATTACTACAAAGGATGGAAAGGAAAAATGGGTACGGTGTATCGGTAACTCTGAACGAGTAAATGGTAGATGCACAAAAATATACGGAAGTTATCAAGACATTCATGCAGCCAAATCTAATGAACTTAGACTACAGGAAATACTCGGAAGTATTTCGGATGCTTTTTATGCCGTGGATGCCAAATGGAATTTTACCTACTTTAATAAGGAAGCAGAAAACCTTTTGAAGAAAAGTGCCGATGAGGTCTTGGGTGCTAACATTTGGGAAGTTTTCTCCCCCGTTATAGGCACTATTCTGGAAGAAGTTTTTAGACGTGTAGCCTCAACCGGCCAATCTGAAAACTTTGAATTTATTTATCCCGGAGACGGAAGTTGGTATGAGCTTACAGTATATTCTTCGAATGGTGGCGTCTCGACTTATTTTAAAAATATCGATGAACGTAGACAGGCCGCTCAAGCCCTCAAAAAAGCATATGAAGAGAAAAATGAAATTCTGGAGAGTATCGGGGATGCCTTTTTTGCGGTAGACAACGAGTGGACGGTAAACTATTGGAACAATCAGGCGGAAAGGATTTTAGGTAAACTAAAAAAAGACATTGTAGGCAAAAACTTATGGGAGGAATTTTCCGATGCCATAGACTCAGATTTTTATCGCCATTACCATCTGGCTATGGAAACAGGAGAGACCGTTAATTTTGAAGAATATTATCCGACTTTAGACATATGGATTGAAGTAGCGGTTTATCCCTCAGAAAACGGATTGTCCATTTACTTCAAAGACATTTCACTGAGGAAAGCTGCGGATATCCGCTTATTGAAAGCTAACGAACGCTTTGAATTAGTAACATCCGCTACTAATGATGCCATTTGGGATTGGGACATAGAAAAAAATAAATTCTACAGATCTGAAAACATCCATAATATTTTGGGAAAGAATGCTTCTACGTCAATGAAAACAAGTGAATTTTGGCAAGATGCATTTCACCCGGAAGATTTAGGAAAATTACAAGAGAGTATTGAAAGTGCAATAAAAGATCCTCATTCTGAGCGATGGGAAATGGAATATAGAGTATTTAATAGAAAGAATGAGGAGCTTTCTATTATTGATAGAGGAATTATTGTAAGAAATGAAAATGGAAAAGCTATCCGTATGGTGGGCGCAATGTCTGATTTAACCAAGCAAAAGAAGCTTGAAAAAGAGTTGATACATCTCAGTGAATCTCTTAAAACTTACGCCAAAGAACTGGAGCGTTCCAATGAAGAATTGGAGCAATTTGCCTTCATTACTTCACACGATTTGCAAGAACCCTTGCGGATGATATCAAGTTTTATGGATCAGTTGAAACGGAAGTATTCCGATCAATTAGATGAAAAGGCTCTCCAATACATTCATTTTGCAACTGATGGAGCCAAGCGAATGAAACAGATTATATTGGATTTATTGCTTTACTCGAGAGCCAACAAACCTACTGATCAACTTGAGGTGGTCAACCTAATGGAAATAGTAGCTGATTATACCCACCTTAGGAGAAAACTGATAGCTGATAAGAATGCATCTATCACATTTGATTCTTTACCTTCCTTAATGACCATTAGAGCACCATTAACCCAGATATTTCACTGTTTACTTGACAATGCACTGAAATATGTAAAAGAAAACGTAGCCCCCAATATTGAAATTCATGCGCACGAAAAAGAAACAGTATGGGAGTTCTCTGTAAAAGACAATGGAATTGGAATTGAACAGATGTTTTACGACAAAATATTTATTATTTTCCAAAGGCTTCACAATAAAACGGAGCATGATGGAACCGGAATTGGCTTGTTCATTGCCAAACGTAGTGTGGAGTTCCTGGGGGGTGAAATTTGGCTAGAATCAACGGTGGGGGAAGGCTCAACTTTTTATTTTACAATTGCAAAAAATTTAACTACTCAGGTAGATGCTTTAAAAGGATAAAAAACAAACATTTTTAGATTGAATATGATCCTACCCGAGTATTTACCAACAAAAGAATCATAAAATTATGAGTACAAAGAATTTAAAATTAGCACATATCCTTCTAGTTGAAGACAATGAAGGTGATATTTTGCTCACACTCGACGCTTTTGAAGAGAGCAAATTTGAGACTAAAGTTAGTGTAGCCAGGAATGGTCGGGAAGCTTTGGATTTTTTAAATAAAAAAGGTGAATTCACCAATGTACAACGACCTGATTTGATTTTATTGGACATCAATATTCCCATTTTTAATGGACTGGAAGTTTTAGATGAAATAAAAAATGATGAAAATCTGAAAAAAATACCGGTGATTATGCTCACTACCTCATCAAACCAAAAAGATATTGACTTGGCTTATACGAAATACTGTAACAGCTATATAAAAAAACCCTTAGAAATGGAAGAGTTTATTGAAACTATTCTAAAAATTGAAGAGTTTTGGTTGCAGTTATCTATATTATCTAAATAAAATTTGAGTAATAAATCATTGTCAGAAAATAATTAAGCCGGGGATTAAGGAATCCCCGACCTAATAAAATTATTTATAGGCTTCAATTTTCCTATCTTTTTTTCCGCTTTTGGAGTTTATCTTCCAATTTTTTTTGAATTTTTTGTTGCTTTAACTCCTTCAAATCCTTTTGAGGTTTCTTAAGACTTTTTTCCTTTGACATTGCATTATATTTTGTACAGTAATAGACATCTCAATAGATGTTATTATCTGTGATTTTAAAGTTTAATTATGAATTTTAACTTGGTTTGTGCTGTTTGACTAATTCAGCGAGTCACCGTAGTCAATAATGAATAAAGTCCACAAACCGTTTAGCACTCTCGCAAGTGCTTATAAATGCAGGAAAATAATTTTACTTTTAAATAGTAAAAATGAAGTTTTAATATTAAAAATATCTAAATCCGCAATAGCTATCTCTTGGGAGAAATAGAAAAAAAATGTAGCAGATTTATTAATTAAGTTCATTAAAAAAATAGTTTATAAAACTTCACTTCTGATAAATTCCATCACAAAATAATATAGTATGGAATCTTAAACCACCTAACATCCAATTTAAGCTTAAGTTTGTTATTTTATGTGAAATTCAGATATAATTCAGATAACTTTCAAATTTGTGAAATTCGAAGTATTCAACAATCAATTATTTTACAACTTTTATCATATTTTTAATCGGCTTGGTTATATTTGGGGAGTGTCGTGGGTTACTGGGAGAATTTAATGGAAACAAAGGTCAATTTATTGAAGCAGAAAATGTAAAATTTTCTTTTCGCTGATAAGATAAGCCTTATTTCGCTTTTTTGCCTCCCTCAATGACCACAGCTGATGAATATGCAAGAATCGAACAAATTTTTTCACCTCTGGCATTAGAGGAGATATTAAATTGGATATTGATTCAAGTAAATTTACCCTTGAAAATGATAAAAATTGAACGTTTTACTGAATTGTCAAGTCAAACTAAAGAGCAACTTGATGCAATTGTCGAAGGTGAATTTGGACATATTCCTATAGTTAAACAAACAAGTTGGGCTATACCGGACCGGACAATTATTTACTATATTAACGATGAAATTGCCTCTTTCTACAATGTGATAGTAAGAAAAATTTCAATTGACGAAGATTATTTTAACGCTGCCGGAATAAACAATGTAATTACCTAAAAGGAGTTTCGCGGGAAAGGTTTATCCACTAAAATCTTATCAGATACACTACCTCAATTATTTGACGACTTGAATTTAGATTTAGGCCTGCTTTTATGCGCTGACGATTTACTGCCATTCTATAATCGTCTTGGCTGGTATAAAATCGATTGCCCGGTATTTTTTGATCAGCCAGCAGGGAAAAAATTGTGGAGAGCCAATACAATGTTGCTCACTCCGAGTAAAATACTAAATCCCCAAAAGATAGATTTAAATGGCCTACCTTGGTAAATGATTAAAATATCCTTAGAGTTCTCTCCCAACACCACTCTCATTTAATTATTTTCACTATCTTTAAATAGGAATGAACCTAAGGATTTGATCCTCGGACGGAACATGTAATCAGAATTTTATTATTGTTTTTACTTCGGGCTTACGGAAATGCGAATAATTTAAGCTAAGCAAAAGTTGAAAATCTACGGTTTTGATATAAACTAACTAATAAATGCTTAAACATGAGAAATCTAATTTACTATCTGATTTTAATTGCCTTATTATTAAATGTAGAACCTTCATTTGGCCAGAAAATTTTTGACACACATATACATGGTAGCAAAAATCCCCATGAGCAATTGAATAAGCTTAAATCTGCCGGAATATACAAAGTGGCAATCAGCACCTCTTGGGAACTGCAATCTACCTATGAAAGCAGCGAGGAAATAGTTATTTTACAAGGTTTAATGTTAGCTTGCCCCGATGGCAAAGTTCCCTACAGTGGTCAATTTTGCTTTCCGGATAAGAACGATTTTCCGGATATAATTTGGGTTGAAAATCAGTTGAAAGAAAATAAAATTCATTTCATCGGTGAAGTTCTAGGTCAATACTATGGGATTTCACCCTCAGACCAATTGCTTTATCCATATTATGCCTTAGCTGAAAAATATAGCGTACCGGTCGGCATTCATACCGGATTAGCCGGTCCGGGACACGGAAGTCCCAATTTTAAGGTTTCACTTGGCAGTCCAATTCTTTTCGAAGATTTATTACTAGAATTTCCGGATTTAAAAGTTTGGATCATGCATGCAGGCGCTCCTTTTATGGACGAAACAATTGCAATTATGACATACTACCGCAACGTATATGCTGACATTTCAGCCATTTCTAATCCACAGATTTTCCCCCCGAATGATTTTAAACAAATTATGAAACGACTAGTAGATGCCGGTTTAGAAAATAGATTGATGTTCGGTTCTGATAATGGTGATATAGTTAAAATTGTTGAAAATGTGGAGGCCTTGGAATTTTTAACCGCAGAGCAAAAGGAAAAAATCTTTTACAAAAATGCTGAACAGTTTTTCTCAAAGTCTGCCAATTAATTAACTATCTCAACAACTATCATTATTCGAAATACCACTAGTCTTCTATTATTTTTATGAGTTTTGACCATTTTTTTAAGTGGCTTGGATTTATTTGGGGAGTGATGCGAGTTGATGGGTAGTTTCAATCAAGAATAATAGGTTTCCTATAAAGCAGTAAAATTTAATTCTCGTCAATAAGCGTATTCAAAAGATTACTCCGTAGGAGTAAAACATCAATAACCCCGGGTAAAGCCTGAAAGG
>CALCSX010000423.1 GCA_937894165.1 uncultured Saprospiraceae bacterium
GATATTGATCTTTTGAAATCAATTCCAAGTTTAAATTTTCAATTACTAATGTCTCCGTAGTTGGATTTGGGTAAATATTTAGTTTGATATCCTGCAGCAGCACATTCCGAACAGCGTTGGTAGAATCACCATCTATGATAATAACATCTGAACAATCAGAATTCCAACATCCATTTACATCAAGACTTACTAACCAGGTATCGATTTCATTGAGAAATGGATCAGGATTCTCAACTAAATAATTATACTCACCAATGTAAAAAAGGTGGTCATTGATCAAAGATAGTGAATACACATGAGTGGCTAGTGTCGAATCCAATTCTACAAAAAAATTATCCCAAATAATATTTCCATCTAAATCCATTCTAAAAGCCCAACCATCACTGCCCTGTCTGTTTTCAAATCCCTCTACAAAAAAATAGGTAGTTGCACCTGCCCCGACAAGACCTATTTCATCAAGAATAAATATATCAGAAAGGAATTTTTGACTTTCATGTAAAAAAACATGTTCCCACAAAACATCTAAATTTGAATTCATTTTATATAAAATAGCAGGATATGGGAATGAAGATTCCTCCTCCCAGAAAACATCAGTCATGCTGTTCATGTAAATATTTCCATCGTGATCTTCCACTATTTTTGTAGGATGCCGCCAACCCACCTTATCTGTTATTAATTTTTGTTCTAGTAAATTAAATTCACTGTCATATCTTTCTATAAAATGAAGTAATTGGGAGGTAGGTAGAACTCGTTTGATAGCGCTACTTAAATAGTCACCGTTTTCAAGTGGCAATAAATTATAGTTATAAAGTTCTAGTGAATCGTATGGTAAATAAATTTCTTCTATTAAATTAAAGTTATAATCATATTTTTGAAAAAAATAACGACTACCAGTAGGATTTTTTATGTAGCCATTAATAAGTATATGGTCAGGTAAATAATTAATACCCACCGCTTCTAGATGTTTTTCAGTAGGATGAATTATTTCTTTTACTATTTTATTGCTACCATCGATACTAGCACTGTATAAATAGAAGAAACTGGAATCACGTTGTGTTACATAACCTGATGTATACACTTGACCATCTAAATATTTCAAGCCATTTCGCATAAACAAGATTGTATCTAAATGTGGATTATTAAAAACAAACTTATTTATCACATCGCCTTCTTGAGTTAAATGCATGATTCCCATACACAGATTAAATAAATCTATAAAATTTTCACAATCACATGCTACTGAAATTAATAATTCATTTTCATTAATGATAATTATATCTCTGCCACTATCTCTAGCTCTTTCCCACAAAGGTATGTTCACAGCAATTTCCTGAGAGTGTATCATTGTATTTAATAGTAGTAAAGTAAGGACGCTAATAATTTTCATGATGTATCTTAATGTATACGTGTGATTTTAATTTTGAATTATTACTTTTTCAGATCTAATAACTACTCCCTTTGAAACAATATTAACAAAATATACCCCTGGAGCTAATCCTCTAAAATTCAAAATAGTTTTCGGAGAATTAAATTCTTTCTGAAGTAGAACCTTCCCTTCTATATTGGTGACATGTAGATATTGATCTTTTGAAATCAATTCCAAGTTTAAATTTTCAATTACTAATGTCTCTGTAGTTGGATTGGGGTAAATATTTAGTATAATATCCTGTTGCAGCACATTCCGAACAGCGTTCGTAGAATCACCTTCAATGATAATAATATCCTCACAATTTGAATTCCAGCAACCATTCAAATCTAAACTGACTAGCCAGGTGTCTATCTCGTTTACAAATGGATCTGGATTTTCAACTAGATAGTTAAAAACTCCGATAAAATACAGATTATTTTCAGACTTAATTAAAGAATATGGATAGGTTGCTAAAGTTGAATCTAAATTTACAAAAAATTTATCCCATACTATATTTCCATCAAAATCCATTCTAAATGCCCACCCATCAGCCCCAATTCTTTCACTATCTTCCTCTAAATAAAAATAGGATGTGGATCCTGCACCAACTAATCCTTGATCATCATAAATAAACATATCAGCTAGGTATTTTTGACTTTTATGTAAGAAAATATGTTCCCATAAAATATCAAATTTTGAATTTAATTTATATAGTGCTGATGGATAGGGGTAAGAGGAAGGTTCTTCAAAAAAAACATCCGAAATACTTGTCAGGTAAAAATTGCCGTCTGGGTCACTTATTATTTTAGTTGGATGTCGCGAGCTTACTTTTTCTGAAATTAATACTTGATCGAGTAGATTAAATTTTTGATCAAATCTTTCAACAATATGAAATAATTTTTGACCACCCTGAGCAAATTTTTTCAATTTGATAGCACTACTGATATAATCACCAGTCTCTAGCGGTAATATATTAAAGTTATAAAGTTCAAGGGTATCATAGGGCAAATATATATCTTCCAATAAATTAAAGTCATAGTCATATTTATGAAAAAAATAACGCCTACCAATTGAATTTTTTATATAACCATTAATAAGTATATGATCCGGTAAATAATTTATCCCAGCAGCTTCCAAGTGTTTTTCAGTAGGATGAATTATTTCTTTTACTATTTTATTGCTACCATCGATACTAGCACTGTATAAATAGAAGAAACTGGAATCACTTTGTGTTACATAACCTGATGTATAAACTTGTCCATCTAAATATTTCAAGCCATTTCGCATAAATAGGATCGTATCTGCATATGGATTATGAAATACAAACTTATTTACCACTTCGCCTTCTTGAGTTAAATGAATGATTCCCATACACTGACTAAATATTTCTATAAAATTTTCACAATCGCATGTTACTGAAATTAAAAATTCATTTTCATTAATGATAATAATATCTCTGCCACTATCTCTAGCTCTTTCCCAGAAAGGAATATTGACAGCAATTTCTTGGGTAAAAGTAGAATTATATAAAAAAATAAGAATTAAAATAAAGAAATTTTTCATAGAGATAGCTATTATATTGTATCAAGTGTATCATCTTTGTTCGTGTAAAATAATTAACTTGTTAATTAATTCCAAATATTTCTATTTAATTATTTACAAAATAATTCTTAACCATAAATAGTTAAATAAAATATTATCATTGTAGGTGAGGCGAATTTCAAGAAATGATTTCGACTTTCATTATAAAGATCTCGCTTTTTCTGAGATTTATCTACTTGTGCTTTTTCTGAATTTTTACTTATTATCCATGATTACATTGAAGGAATGGTGCATTTATATCTTCACTAATAAAGGGAATTTTCACAAAATATGGAGTATTTGTACAGACTTACGAACGCAAGTTGCAAACGAAAAGATAATTTGTGCAATTAATTTCTCTTACTTTATAATTTTTATTTTCCTTACAAAAACAAACCCACACTCGCCCCTACCCACGATTTATCCTTATTGTATTTAACTCCGATCATCTGGCCCTTGCTCATCCGCATTAGATTGCAGACAAGACTTGGTCTTTCTTGTCCGAGTGGCCAAAGGAACATCAGTCTGATCTCTGCTTTGGAGCCTTCCGCCGGATTGTCAGTGCGAATGAAGGGAACGTAGGTCTCTTTTCTTTGTAGTACAAATCGGTCGGGCTGATCAACTTTCTCGACATCCTCTTTGGTGACATCGAAGATAACACCACTTCCTGAGAAGGAGAACAGGGGCTTGAGAACGTAATTCTCGAGATCCGTGGGTATTGTTTTTAGATCAGAAAGTATGGTGGTTTCAGGGACAAAATCTCCTGAAAGTAGTGGCATCGAGTGTTTACTGATTTTGACAAACCAGTTGGGATGTCCGGCCCACTCAGCATTGATAGCTTGGGTAAAATCAAATTCAGTTTGAATATCATCGCGACCGAGCAGTTCATCAAATATTACTCGGTTGTAAATACGGTGAATTTCAACTTTTTTACCCTTTTCATTGATGTAATAAAGATCCCGACCCGACACTTTCACATCTCTTAGATCAAGGACAGGTATGCCAAGGGCTTTGCGCGTCCCCCAAAAGTCGATCCTGGTATTTTGACTGCCTGGATCAATATCAATGAGTATTACATTTTCTGGTTTGTGATGGCTAACTATCACATCTTTGAGCTGTTGATAATAAGTTTCTTTGGTGTTATTATGAAAAAGGTGGGTTAGTCTTTCATCTAATCCATAAGCTTCTTTATAGGCCTCCGCTAAGCCTTGTTGGAAGAAATAAAGAGAGGGAAAGCCCTGCAATTCTATTAATTTAGGCGTCAGCTCCCCATTTTCGTCTTCGCATACACCAAAATCAAACTGAAGAAGTTCAGGGTGGGCAGATTCATTAGGAACGCAAGGGATGTCAAAATCAAATACCTTTTCGGCATGTGCTTTGAATTTTTCTGTCATCAATTGTTCCAGAATTTCATCCGCTGCTCTAAGGAGTTTGCCCTTGAATTCGGGAGAAATAAAAACCGGTGATTCTGCTACTCGGAAAGTACATGCTTCTCCAAATTTACCTGTCAAAGTTTCTTGAAAGGTGTGGTATTTTGTAGCAGTGAAATTCTCTAGGAAGAGATCGCGGTAATTTTTCTCCATATATTTAGTCTATTAAAACAGTTTGTTTTTTATTGAGATGTTGCATTGCTCTGTTGATGAAGCCCGGCAATATTGTTCTATGGGTTTTTTCGATCTTGGAAGTATCCTGTAGATCTTCTATCATGGAATTATATTTATCCTGACCGTAAACGTCGATGATTTCAGCCTGAATATTGTCATGCGAAAAGTGTATTAGCATCCCTTCAGAATCTGCTTCCGGGTGAAATTGAACGCCCACAAATTCAGGTGTAAATCTTATTGCCATAAGAGCTCTTTCGAAGTCAACATAAGGTCGGTATTTTTCAATCGCCAATATTTTAAAGCCCTTCTCCTTCATGTAGTTATAGTCGGGCTGGATCACCTGATATCTTCTAAAATCAGCGATACAAAAAGGATCATCTAAGCCTTCAAAAAGGATATCATCCCTGCCGGCGGGGGTTTTATGGGCCGGGAAAGTGCCGAAAGACATTGATTTTCTCGGAACTATTTCGCCAATTTTGAAATAAATGCAAGCCAATTGAAAGGAATGACAAATGAAGAATACGAATTTCGTTCTTGGCCTTTTCCTATTAATTTCCAGCAATTGATCCAGAAGTTTGAAATAAGCTACCTCCCAAATACCATTTCCTTCATGAGGATCACCTGGCCCACCTGAGGATATGTACATATCATAAGAAGTATCCGGTAGTTCATTCTTGCCACGGACATTATAGACTGTATAAGTCAATGTATCATTAAAGTAGGAGAGCAATTTTTTAATTGCTCTCAAACCCTGATTTGGTACATCGTTATTAAGATCTAAGACAGCTACTTTATATGGTCTCTTGTCTTCATTTTTTCTAGTAATCATATTTTCTTGGTCTACCCCTTCTTTCCAAGCTTCTTTTTACTTCTACCTCGACTACTTTGGAAGTATTATCTGCTAAGTAGGGGAACTGATCCTCGAATGAAGTAGCTTTTGGCTCAGGTTTAGCCTTACGTTTTGGCTTAGGTGGATGAATTCTTGGTCTTCCTCTCTGAGATGAGTCATCATCGTGAGGAATAATATCTACCACTTTTATGTCTTTGCCTGCTAATTCAGGAAATTCCTGTGCCAAAGGTAATGGATCTTTCGAAATGTATTGCTTCTTTCGCTTCTTAGTTTTCTTTCGATCAATATTTTTATTTCCTTTATTCCTTGTACTTAAGAAATGTGTGTAGGAAGTTATTTTTTGATTTCCTGATTTTTCACTTGTAAAATCATCAACGCTATCCACCATTATCGAGCCCCAAGCCAGATTGGTGAATTCTTCGTTATGAGCTTGTGCACATTCAATAGCATATTTGGCAACATGCTCGACCACCCATTCAAAATTTTCTTGGCCGACTGAAGTCAGCTCAGCATCCGGTGCCGGATTGCAAAAATCTATTGCATATGGAATGCCGTCTCGTACAGCAAATTCCACGGTGTTAAAGTCATAGCCTAAAGCGTTATTTAATCGAAGTACATAATCTTCAATTTTCGCCAATAATTTGGTGTCATTCCCAAAATCTGCAGCATAGCGCAAATGATGCGGATTCCTTGGTTCGTAAGGCATTATTTTAACATATTTACGACCCACACAGTAGCATCTCCAGTAGGAATCAAATTCAATTGACTCTTGAAGCATCATCACCAACTGACCTGTCTCTTGAAATTTCTCGAAAAGGTCATCCGGAGACGTAACTCTATATACACTTTTCCATCCTCCACCTGAATGTGGCTTCATATAAGCCGGGAACCCAATGTGGTTAAATATTTTGTTCCAATCCATAGGGAATTTTAAATTTCGAAAGGAATTGGAAGTGGTGTCATCCGGCATGTCTTTAGATGGAAGTAGGACGGTTTTCGGTACCGGCACTCCGACCTTCTCGGCGATAGTATTATTGATGAACTTTTCGTCAGCACTCCACCAAAATGGATTATTGATGACGGTGGTTCCGGTCAGAGCAATCGTTTTCAGAAAAGATCTATAGAAAGGAACGTCCTGAGAAATCCTGTCGAAAATAACTGTGTAAGGACTTTTCATGGATTGAAAAACTTCCTCAACGTGGGCTAATTCTGCTACGATATTACTTTCATTCTTTTCATTGATTCTTTTCACCAAAGCTTGTGGGAAAGTGTTCTCTTGACCAAATAATACTCCGATTTTTTTCATGCTTTTTGATTTTAGTTCAGATATTTTTACTTTATTAGTGCCGGAAAAAAGTAAATAACAATTTTATTAAAAAGGTTTACTTTTTTACAGGGTATTTTTAATTATAATCATTATATTTCATCATAAAATCTCAATGTTAAATAAATATGAGCTTTTATTTTTTAATGAAATATTATTTTTTCATCAAAATATGAAAAAAATTCATTTATTTTAAAATATTTCGTTGATTATTTAGATTTAAAACTCATTTTGTGCGAAAAAATGTACTATTTCGGGATATTTGCTTGATTTTATTATTAAATGCGTTATTTTTCATAATAAGTGAAGTCCAAAAATTCACCAATTGCATTCATTTTGAAAATATAATAATGGTTAATAAGAAATCCTTGTTTTCTAAAAATTTAAAAAGAAAGGTACACTTTGATATATATGTAATTGAAAATAGTACACAGCATCAAAATGGCTACAAATTGTTAATTTTCAACGACGGTCAGGACCTGATTCGTATGAAAATGGATAGTATTTTGAAGAAACATTTCGACATTTTGAAGGATCAAAACGTAATAATAGTTGGCATTAGACCTGAGGATAGATTGCAGGAATATGGAACAATCATTTCAGCAGATTATGCGAGCAGGGGTAGTATGGCAAGGAAGTATGCAGCCTTCATAATGGATGAGTTTTTACCGGAACTTAAAAAGGATTATTTTATTCAAGAAGGAATTGGTATTGCGGGTTTTTCTCTGGGAGGATTGTCAGCTTTTGACATAGCATTACATTATCCGGGAATATTTAATAAGGTGGGTGTTTTTTCGGGATCCTTTTGGTGGAGAGCTGAGGAATTTAATGCTATGAATCCCGATGGACATCGAATTGTGATAGATTATTTGAAAACGTATAAGTTATCGAATAATGCGCAGCAATTTTGGTTTCAAACAGGAGAATTGGACGAGGAAAGTGATCGAAATAATAATGGTATAATTGATTCCATTGATGATACGATGGATGTAATATCTAGTTTGAAATTATGTGGTGTAAGTCCGACATTTATTCAGTATACTGAGGTGAAAGGCGGCACACATTCTATAGAGACTTGGGCTGAGGTAATGCCTGATTTTTTGAAGTGGTGGGTAAGAGAAAAATAGCTTTAATAAAGTATAGATAAAAAGATTGAGCAGAGGCACATTTACAAACTTGCGCCAGCAGAGGAAATGATGATATGATTTGAAGATGATATGATGATATGATTGAGGGAGTTCAGTGGCACATTTACAGACTTGCGCCAGCATTTGTGTTGGGCTCTACAATTGAAAGAATATGGTTGCAAGCTTTGATTAGAATAGTTTAAACTCTGTCTCCGTCATGGTGTTGAGGAAATATAAATTTTAACATGGAAATATTAGACTTTTTAATTGTTGGAGGTGGACCGAGTGGAATATTATGTGGTCTGGAGGCATCAGCAAGAGGCTTGAGTCATGTAATAATTGAAAGAGGGGTTTTGGTGAATTCCTTGTACAATTTTCCGGATAAAATGACTTTTTATTCAACAGCGGAGAAACTTGAGATCGGTGGATTGCCATTTTTGTCACACAATCCCAGACCGACAAGGGACGAATCTTTGGAATATTACAGGAGGGTGGTGAAAGACTTCAGTTTGAATATTCACACGCATGAAACTGTACTGAATATCACAAAATCCGGTAATATTTTCACGACCGAGACCAATAAAATGACTTATAAATCATACGCAGTTGTAGTTGCCAATGGGTATTACACCATGCCGAACAAGTTGAATGTTCCGGGGGAAGCACTTCCGAAAGTCAGTCATTATTACAAAAATGCTCACCCGTATATCGGAAAAGAAGTCCTAATAGTCGGTGCTGCTAATTCTGCTTGTGATGCGGCATTGGAATGTTGGCATAAAGGAGCGAAGGTGACCATGGTAGTGCGGGGGGAAAGCATTAATAACCGGGTGAAATATTGGATAAAACCTAATATCGAGAATAGGATCAAGGAAGGGTCTATCAAAGCTTATTTTAATGCAAAAGTGACCAGTATTGAGTTGGAGGAGGTGAAAATTGAGTGGGAGGGTAAGGAGGTTATTCTAAAAAATGATTTTGTATTGGCCTTGACAGGTTACCGCCCTGATTATGATTTCTTGACTAAGATCGGAGTGAAAATTGCAGACGACGAATTTAAATTACCTTTTTGCGATGCTGAGAATTTGGAGACTAATATTCCAGGTTTATATCTTGCAGGGGTGGTGAATTGCGGATTAGAAACGCATCGATTGTTTATTGAAAATACAAGAGATCACGGCAAGATAATTGTCGAGAATTATATCCAACACAGAAAATAATTTATATATTTTTTCCAACAAAAACCTGATTTTACAATAGTTTAGGGATAAATACGCCTGATCATTGCAACATATTTAACATTAATTATATATAAAAAACATCATAGTTCGAAAATTTATATATATATTTGCATTGATTAGTATATACTAACAAATTAAATAAAATTACAAATAGATATTTTTTGTAATTTATTAAGAAATGTGGTATCAAAGTATTGACAATACAAGGTTTTAGTCAATTGGATAGTAAATTATAGGATTAAGGTTATTTTTTGAGTTAGGTGTTAGAATGACGGGTCTGTATCAGATTCGTCATTCTGCATCCAGGACATAGGCAGCAAAATGGCCATGATGCGCCAGCGATATGGGGAATATAAGATTCTTTAAATCATCTTTTAGGCTTGGGACGCCATTTGAAGTTTTTATAATTTTCAAATCTTCCTGGGGCGTATTATATTTTTCATGATAATGTGTAAAAAGTGCTCTACGTACAGCTTTGCGCTGGGTCACATAATCAGTAATCGGGAGCGTGATGACATTTTCAATACGCGGCAAATTATAAATATTGTGGATTGAAGTATATACGTATTGATTATTATTATGGAAAGTAACCGGAAAGACTTTTCCTTGGTAGGTGACAATAGGATTGTGTAAACTTACATCATCAAAACCACAGATGAGATCATGAGGGGCAACAAAATGTTGGAAATTTTCTCTCGTTGTAGCTTTATAGACTGCTTCCTTCATAGCCCAGAGAAGCCATTTAGTAAAGAATGAGTCTTCTGATTTATTGATTACCTCAATTTCACTTTCGGTAAATACTTTATTTATCCATCTTGACTCGGCAGGGTGGGTTTGCTTTCTTGCTAATTTCAGATCTACCAGATCATTGCCAATCATTTCAGCCAATTTTATCAATAATTATAGATATGGCATCTTCCACATTCATCATTTTCTCCATGGATTCGTTATCGATTTCAATATTATACTTGTCTTCAATATCTAAAATAATATCTACCAGGTTGGCAGAATTTATTTTAAGATCTTTTATGAAATCAGTACTGTAATCCATTTTTTCAAAAGCCTCCTTATTTTGAATATACGGAGCCAAAACCTCTTTTAATTCACTTAGAATAATTTTTTTTTCCATTGTTCGGATATTTTTGAAAGAGTACACACGCATTAACATCTCCAAAACCGAAGCTAGATTTGAACACAACATTCAAATTTAAGTTAAATTTTGGATCTCTTACAATTTTTTCTTGAGAAATTAATTCTAATATTTTCGGATGGATATCTTCACAATTGATATTTGGGAATAGAAAATTGTGATAAATCTGAAGAACAGTTGCGACGCTTTCTATTGCACCGGAAGCGCTGAGGCAATGTCCGGTTAAAGATTTCAAAGAATTAATATAAGGAAAATCATTTCCTTTTCTTCCTAAAGCGACAGTCCAACTTTCAATTTCGTCGGGATCCTTACTTGTCGCAGTCAGATGACCATTGATAGCATCTATTTCATCAGCATGAATGTTGGCGTCCACCAAGGTAGCTGTAATACATTTTCTGACCCCTTCGGAATTCGGAGCCGTGAGTGTCCCGCCATTTCTTTGTCCACCTGAGTTCAAATGGCCTCCAATGACCTCTCCATATATCCGTACTCCTCGTTCTAAAGCTGACTCTAAGGACTCTAGAACCATAGCCCCTGCTCCACTTCCCGGCACAAAGCCCGAAGCGTGCGTACTCATTGGATTAGAAGCTGCTTCCGGGTTTCCATTGGACTTGTAATTCATCACTTTGAGTGCATCAAAACCTCCCCAGATATAAGGTCCGTGGTCACTGCATGAGCCTGCCAAAATACGCTTTGCCTTGCCTGCTTTGATCCTTTCGTAAGCCATAATGATCGATTCCGTTCCGGTGCAGCAAGCCGAGCTATTGGTGGTGACAATATTTCCCAAACCCAAAATGCCTCCCAAGTAAGCACTTATTCCACTGGCCATAATCTGTAAGACGGTGCTGCTGCCTAATCTTCTTACTTGTCCTTCATCAACTTTATAGATCGATTCACGAAATTTTTCTGCACTTGAATTACCAATACCGAAAATCACTCCACTGTCCCAATCTGTATCCATCTCTTTTCCATAGTCAAGTCCTGCATCGCGCCAGGCGTCAATTCCCGACATGCAGCCATACAAAATTCCGGGGCTATTGAACCCTCGCATCATGAGTGGATCGAAATATTGAGCAGCCATTTCCTCGTTCACATCAGGAATGCCACCAATTTGGCAGGAAAAATTCATTTTTTCCAGTTCCGGATAATGTTTTATGCCTGATTTGCCTGACTTCAAAGATTGTAGGAAATTTTCCAAACCAACCCCATTAGGTGCTACCACCCCCATCCCGGTTATCACGACTCTTTGTTTCATAAAACTTATTTTAACATTCCGGAGATTTCTCCACGAGCAATTATCTCCCCTGCTTGATCTAACATAACGACGCTACATTTTAATTTGTTAAATCTAAAATATATCTTCTCGGATTCCACGCGCACGGATTGCCCTGGGAGGACAGGGAGAAAAAAATCTATTTTGGTTGAAGTCATAGCAATTTGTGGAAAGGAGTTCCTGCTATTGCGAAGCAAATATATCCCAAGGCACACTACCCCGATCTGTGCCATCACTTCTGTCAAAATCACTCCCGGTGTGACGGGATTTCCGGCAAAATGACCTTGGTAAAAATATTCGTCCTTCTTAAAAGTATAAGTTCCGATACTTTTAACTTCAGTCACCTCCCTCAATTCTGTGACGAAAAGAAAAGGGTCGCTATAGGGGAGTTTTTCTATAATTTCATCCAAAGTCATAGGTAATTTTTAGCTAATATGTTCACCCCCATCTACAGGAATAACGCAGCCATTTATCCATGCTGCTTCATCACGACACAAAAGGTAGACGGCATTGGCAACATCCTGTGGTGATGTCAATCTGCCGACAGGATTTCTGTTAAGCGCATGATTTTTGATATTTTCGAAACCCGGGATCATTGCTGAAGATGCAGTTTCAGTTATTCCAGCCTGAAGACAATTGGCTCGAATGCCACAACGAGCAAATTCTAAAGCAATATTTCTAGTGATAGCTTCCAATACTACCTTAGCTGCTGAAACCGCTCCATAATTTGCCCAAGCCCGAGTATTTCCTTCACTGGTAAAACTGATTACGGAAGCTTGCTCAGCAAAAAGTCCGACATCAAAAATAGCTTTGAACCAATCGTAGAGGCTTAGACCCATGGCGTTGATGGTGAGGTTAAAGTCGTCGTTGGCAAGTGTCGGCTGGTTCTCAGAGTACATTGGTTTCAAATTTCCCTTGGCAATACTGTGTAATAGGAGCTTGATTTTTCCATTATTACCTAAATTTTCCTTTAATTCTTCAATTATAGATGATCTTTTTTCAGGAGACATGGCATCCGCATTGAATGTGAGGACAGAAATGTCATTTTGCTTCATTTTGAATACTTCCTCTTCAAATTCCTTGCTTTCGGAGCGTCTGTCGCGATAGACTATAATAATATTGAGACCGTGAGAGGCCATTTTATGCGCTGAAGCCAATCCTAAGCCTCTGGAACCACCCAAAATTAATGCCCACAGGTTCTTATTTGCATATTCTTTTACCATTCTATCAGTACTCTTTGGGCAGAAAAGCCCGGCCCGAAGCTTAAAATTATGCCTTTTTCCCCACTTGGGATATTTCTGTCGAGAAATCTTTCTAAAACATAGAGAACAGTTGCGCTGGACATGTTGCCATAAAGGCGCAATACTTCTTTGGTATCTTCGATATTTTTTCCATATTTCCCGAAAATTTCATCGACAGTTTGCATGATTTTCTTACCGCCGGGGTGAAAAATGAGATGATTGATATCTTCGATGCTAGTTCCATTTTTTTCGAGAAAAGGAAATATAATATTCTCGAAATCCGCTGCTATTTTCTCAGGAACATCAGGGGACAATACCATTTGAAGACCGCTGCTGACCCATTTGAAACCCATGAGGTGTTGTGCATCGAAAAAGTGGTACATTTCTTCAGCTAGGATTTTGGGTCCCTCATCTTTTTCTTCAGAAGAAAGCAGAACACAGGCGGCTCCATCGCCGAAAATGGCGGCACTGACAATATTGGCCATTGAAAAATCATCCAGTTGGAAAGTTGCTGTGGGAGATTCGAAAGCAATTACAGCTGCGCGCTTGCCGGGGTTAGATTGAAGGAAATTTTTAGCGTAAATGATGCCTGAGACCCCCGCAGCACAGCCCATTTCTGTTACCGGAAGCCTTACAATATCTTGTCTGAGATTCATTTCATTGATAATGTAGGCATCCATGGAAGGAATCATAATCCCGGTGCAACTTACGGTAATAATATAGTCCAATTGATCGGGCTGCCATCTGGCTTTGTCAAGCGCAGAGCCGAGAACTTGGGTGCTGAGTTTTAAGCCTTCTCTAATGTAGATTTCATTTCTTTGCTCGAAGCCTGAATTGGTGAAAACCTCCTCCGGACTCATGATAGAATAACGCTTGTCCACGCCCGCATTTTCAAAGATTTTTATTGCTTTGCGGATAAAACGCTCGTCTTGACCCTGCAACCATGTTTCTATCAAAGGGATTATCTCGGAAGTTGGACGATGGTATTGAGGAACTGCTTTGGAAGCGGCGATTATTTTTACATTCATGTTTTTCGTATTATCCATTGGTATCTAAATGCCCATTTCCATTGAATGGAGTAGGATTTTAGACCTAATTCTTGCGAATATCTTTCCAGATCCTCCCTTTTAAAACCTCTTTTGATGGAAATCAGTCCGTCATTTCTTGACATTTTATTCAATCGGAAGGGCAAGCAAACGACGTGAAAAAGGTAGTAGGCAGCTCTACTTCTGTGCAAGTCGTTAATTACAACACCTAAATTAGCATTTTTGATAATCGTTGACAAGAAATTCAGAAGAATCTTGTCTTCAAAATGGTGCATTGTTAATGTGCTAACGGCGATATCGTATTTCAGATGAGTAAATTCTTCCGAAAATAGATCTATAACTCGATATTTTATATTGGAGTAGCCGGCTGATAAGACTTGAGCGTAAGTGATGGTATATTTATTGGCATCCAGTCCGAGCAGTTCTACTTGAATTTCATTATCTCGAGCAAAATCAGCGATGACTCTAAGAATATCACCGCTTCCGCAGCCCAGATCGACGATACTGTAAGTTTTGGTTTTATCCTGCCCTAAAAGCAAGGATTTCAGCCCTGAAATAATGCCATTATTGCCTCCAAGTGTCTTATTGATGAGCGATAATTTTTTCAAAGCATCCTGAAGAACCGGACCTTCCATGGCGAAGTCGTCCATTTCTTCTATTTCATCGGTTCTTTGTTTTAAGTTGATCGGCATTAGTGTCGAGGTGGTTCTATTGGTGATCCATGCGTTTGTCTGATTATTAAAGGTAAAGTGGCTGGAAAAAGTTTTAAACCTTGTAAAGCTAGGCTTGAGAAAATTCCGGGGCGGAATAGATTTTGTATCCACCTTCCTGTATTCATCCTTCGAGAAAATTTAGAATTCCAGTGAGTGCTATAGGTCTCTTCCATTTCCTCTCTCGAGAAATCATTTTTCTGCAAGCATTGGATGATGAGCGGGGAGAGGATGGACGCACTTTCTATTGCCATTGCCATTCCGTTGCCGCAGAGCGGGTGGATGAGGCCGGCAGTGTCGCCACTCATAAGCACGTGATTTTCGATTAATGGTTTTTTGCCGAAATAAATTTGGCTGATGGTGAGTGGTTTCTCGAATTTCGAGAATGCATTTTCGAAGACATTTTTCAGGGCTTGATTTTTGTAGAGAACATTTTCCTGATAGGATTCAATGTTTTTGTGCTTTTTGAAAGAATTGAAATCTGCCAGGTAGCAAATATTAACATCGCCGGTTTCTATTTTGGAAACGCCGCAATAGCCCCCGTTGAACTGATAGAGCGCTACTAAATTCTCTTCGAAATCGACTTGGGCATGGAATTTTACAGCCAGCCAAGGGGATTTTTTCGAGAAAAACTGCCTATTGAGCTTAC
This sequence comes from uncultured Saprospiraceae bacterium, assembly GCA_937894165.1. GTDB lineage: Bacteria > Bacteroidota > Bacteroidia > Chitinophagales > Saprospiraceae > CALCSX01. Next base: position 15,199 of record CALCSX010000423.1, read on the forward strand.
CGTCGAGCTTGTCGCGCTTGCCGTGGGATGAAATGACGAAATTGGAGGTGAAGGAGCCGTGATTTTTGGTTTCTATGATGAAATCCTTTTCACTTTTAGTTTCTATATTTTCAACATTGTCGGTGAGGATGGTGACTCCCAGTTCTAATGCTCTAAGATAGAGGGTATGGTCGAAGGCAAAGCGAGAGAGGCCGAAGCCGCCGAGGGGAAGATCACATCTGAGCGTTTGCCCTGAAAGGTGCGTCAGGGAAAATTCGGATAAATGGGCAGGGTGTAGCGCCGGAATATCAAGACCCAGATATTGTAGATATGGTAGTACTTCATTGGAGATGTATTCTCCACAGACTTTATGATGAGGATAATCTTGTTTTTCTATGAGCAGCACCTCTATACCGGACTTCGCCAGGTGAATAGCGTTGGCGAGACCCGCGAGACCTCCTCCAACGATAATGACCGGGTAGTTTTTTTTCATAGGGGTGAGGGATAAGGGTTTTTATTGAAACGGAATTGGGGGGAGAAAGTTTTGCCTTCGGCGTTCTGAAAGCCTTCGGAAGTACTAGGTTCTGAGTTCTGGACTTCGACGCCGCTCAGTCACCATCGCCTTCGGCTCGTTTTAGGTTCTAGGTTGGGCAAGTTATTGGGGATGTGAAGGACTTTTGGGTTGTCGGACTTTATTGGATACCCTGCTTCGGATTTGGGCAGAATATTGCATCCTGAAATTTGTTTAGTTTCCAACTTGGTGAGGGCAAACCTTCAATCTTACAGTATAAGGATATGCAATATTGTGCGTTTTGATTGACTTTTATAGGATAAATAACCTAAATATTTGACTAATTGGTGTAAATGTTATATTTTGGAATGGTAAAATGCACTAATACATGTCAAGTATTGGTCTTAAAATAATAAAAATGGAATATAAAATAAAGACTAAGATGATCCAAAACTTGTTTTGGATCATCTTACTAAGCTTAATGACCAATACTA
>CALCSX010000424.1 GCA_937894165.1 uncultured Saprospiraceae bacterium
GAGTAAAATTCTAATCCAGACTTGCCTAAAATTTGGTTAGACGAGGCGTTTTTATTAAGATCTAGCGAGCTAAATCAAATGAAAACAACGAAGTATAGGCAAATTTTAGGCAGAGCACAGAAAACAAAATCAAAATTTTAAATTGATAATAAATCACTGTCAGTTTAAAAATACATTCAAAAAAACATAAATTCAAAAATTGCGGTCTGGATGCAATTTTATGATCGAACTCAGGTTCAAGTAACGCAGTAATTGGACTTTTCTTGCTGAGACTAAATAGAAAAATAATGATCTTACAATATATTCTAATCAGCCTCCTCACCCTTCTCACCCCTCAAAACAACCAAATAGAACTCACTATCTCCAATATAGACCATGCAAAAGGGACTATTGTTTATAGTGTATACACCCCCACCAATAAATTCCTCGACGATAAGGATGTTACCAAATGGGGCAAAATCAAAGTCACCTCCACCAAAGACCTAACTACTATAATTGATATCCCCGCCAATGCCTCCGATATCGCTATCGCCATCTACCACGATGTGAATGACAATGGAAAGATGGATAAATCTTTTGTGGGAATCCCGCAAGAGCCCTATGGTTTCAGCAGAAATTACGTCCCTAGCTTTCGCGCACCCAAATGGTCAGAAAGCAACTTCAATCCTAAAACAACAAAAAGCCTTACGATCAAATTGATTCAGTAAATTTTTCAGAAGTGAGTTGCATAGTACGCAAATTAATAATGCCCTTTTGCAGAAAGTATGTTGACAATATCACCTTGGACTTCATATACAAGGCGATGTTCCTTATTAATTCTTCTCGACCACAATCCGGATAATTCAAATTTTAACACTTCCGGTTTACCTCTTCCCTGATATGGATGTTCTGACAATTCATTTAAAAGTATAAGGATTTTGCTGAGAATAACTTTTTCTCCTGCCTTCCTGAAGCTGTCGATATCCTTTTTTGCTTTTTCAGTAAATTCAATATGATAACTCATATTAAATGCCTAGAAATTCGGAGAAATTCTCTTTCTTAACTCTAGTTGTTTTACCATCATTTGCTTCTTGTCGACTTTCAAGAACTTTCTTTATAAATTCAGGATTGTAATTCTCACGAGTAGATACTTCAAATTTTATTTCCAAAGCATTTAAAAAAGCTTTTATGACCTTGGCTTGTTCTTCCGTTGTAGGATGAGCAATTAAAATATCTCCTGTTTTCATAAGGTATAAATTTTTTACTGAAATTTTCCCTGATCTTAATTTCAATAAATAATAAAATATTAAAGTTAATTGAAAATTACTTTTTAGTCTTATCAAGTCTTAGAAGAACGATAAAATATTGAAAAAGATTCATTATTTATTCAAAATATATCCCATAATTACAAATTTTACCTGCAACTCGAGTTCAAATTCGAGGTACCTATACGCATGAATTGTGAATTTGATTTCATCTGTTTTCATAAATCTTATCCATCTCCTTGTCCCGCTAGGGACACAATGTGGGTAGAAAACCCAAAGCAAAATCATCCCGTCCCGGATGGGACGAAATAGAACAAATTATTCTCGTGTTTCGAGAATAATAATTAAAATTTGCATATCCCACCTTCACCCAACTCCGTAGGAATTATATATCAATACCCCCGGCTAAAGCCGACAGGTGCAACTCGGGGTCGTAAAACGGAGTAACTTGTCCCGTTAGGGACAAAATGTGGGTATAAAACCCAAAGTAAAATCGTCCCGTCCCGGATGGGACGAAATAGAAGAGAGTTTTCTCGTGCCTCGAGAGGAACTATTTATATATTCAAAAAATATATGTTTATAAGATATATTTCCTCAACTTCTCGTCATCCAACTCCGTAGGAGTTAAATGTCAATAACCCCGGGTAAAGTCGACAGGCTGCAACCCGGGGTCCCACAAAACAGGGTCTCCAACTCCGTAGGAGTTGAACCTACAGGAACTAAATTCCCTAAAAACCAGTTAATATCTTATTAAGCAATCCCCAAAAACCTCCAATGAAAAAGGATGGTAAAGAAAAAATAATCGAAGACCCGATTTCCGGCTACAGCAAGGCTGAATATACCTACGCTGATTATTTATCCTTCTCCTTAGACTATATGGTAGAACTCATTCGCGGAAAGATTTTCAAGATGAGCCCCGCGCCAACGACGATACACCAGCAGATTAGTATGCGCCTGAGCAGTCACATTTTTAACGAGCTCAAAGGAAAGAAATGCCAAGTCTTCTCTGCCCCTTTCGATGTGATTTTACCTATAGGTGGCAAGGAAAGACTCCAATCCACCACTGTCGTTCAACCCGACATCGTAATAATATGTAATTCTGATATCATCGAAGAGGCGGGCTGCTTCGGGTAGGGTGTCCAATCTTTTGTACCAAGAAATTAAATATATTTATTAATATAATT